>JAAYMJ010000117.1 GCA_012521455.1 Clostridiaceae bacterium | reverse complement strand
GTTTCCGTCGGTGTCAAAGGCAACAACAATTTTTGAAAGCCTTTCTTTTAAATCTTCCCTGCCGTTTGCCAGGCACAAAATAGCCATAACTTCGCTGGCAACGGTAATCATAAACCCGTCTTCCCTGGGTACGCCGTTTACTTTCCCGCCAAGTCCTATTACAATATTTCTCAAGGCCCTGTCGTTCATATCCAAAACCCGTTTTAGGAGTATGTTCCGGGTATCAATTTTAAGCTCGTTTCCCTGATGGATGTGGTTGTCAAGCATTGCCGCCAGCAAATTGTGGGCGGATGTTATGGCGTGCATGTCCCCCGTAAAGTGAAGGTTTATATCTTCCATGGGAACCACTTGGGCATATCCACCCCCCGCCGCGCCCCCTTTAATCCCCATTACAGGGCCTAAAGAAGGCTCCCTTAAGGCAATCATGGTTTTTTTGCCTAAACGGGACAGGGCGTCACCCAATCCCACCGTTGTGGTGGTCTTCCCTTCCCCCGCGGGGGTCGGATTTATGGCTGTAACAAGCACCAATTTTGCGTCTTTATTGTCCTTTACCCTTTCATATAACGACAAGTCCAGTTTTGCCTTGTATTTCCCGTAATAAATAAGCTCATCTTCCAAAATCCCGACCTTTTTTGCCACTTCACCGATTGGCAGCATTTGTGCCTTTTGAGCAATCTCAATATCTGTTAACATATTAACCTCCGATTTTTTCTAAGAATTTAACTTTATCTATAATAAAACGTTCATGGACGCCTTCGCCGATTTTGCCGTCCTCGTCAAAGGCTGACACCTCAAAAACCAGCCTTCTTTTGTCTATCTCAATCAGCTTGCTTAAAGCTTTCACCTTTTTTCCCAAAGGCGTTGCTTTTATATGTTTAATATTTACGCTAACACCGACGGTGCTTTCCCCTTCCCCCAAATGCGGGGCAACGCTTTCGCTTGCGGCTTTTTCCATAAGGGCAATCATTGACGGGGTGGAAAATACCATCAAATCCCCGCTCCCAACATTTTTTGCGCATACTTCCTCGCTTACAACCAAGCAAGCTTCGCCCATAATCCCTGTTTCCACAAAATACTCCTCCAAATAAAGTTTTTTGCCTTTTTATCCTAACATATTATCAAATTCTTTACAAGTATCAATTACTTTGAGCCGGTTTTGTTAATTGTATTTTTTGCAGTGCCGCTTGTTGACTTAAAAAGGCGTTAGTGGTAAAATTAAATTAGTTGCAAGTGCAACTAATTTAATTTAAGGGTATGATTTTATGAAGGATAATTTTTTGATGAAATACATTAGCAAACTATCCCGCCTTGCAATTTTGTACAGGGGGGATAAGCTCTCGGCATTCGGGCTGAATGCCCATCAGCACATTTATATTATAACCATTTGCAACAATCCCGGGATTAGCCAGGATAAACTTGCGGAAGAAATTTTTGTGAACAAGTCAAATGTTGCCCGACAGATTGCAATGCTTTGCGAAAACGGGTTTGTGACAAAAAAGGTTAGCGAAGCCGACAAGCGGCAGTGCGAAATATACCCAACCCAAAAAGCCATTGACATTTACCCGCAGGTAATTGAAGTGTTAAGGGAATGGAACAGGATAATTTTTAAGGATTTTACCGACGATGAAAAGGAGATTTTCAAAAACCTGATTGAAAAAGCGCTTTCCAACGCTTTGCAAAATTATAAGGAGAGAAGGCATCAATGGTTAAATTAACTGATTATTTAAAGCCCTATTTAGGGCGGATGATTGTGGGTTTTACCATAAAGCTTTCAGGGGTAATAATGGATTTGCTCATCCCCTTTATTTTAGCTTATATCATAGACGACATAGTCCCCCAAAAAAACGTGAAGCTGGTTGTTTTTTGGGGGCTTGTCATGATTTTGTGCGCGGTGACGGACTTAATCGCAAATGTTATCGCAAACCGCATGGCCTCAAGGGTTGCGGGAAACATTACGAGGAATATCCGCCACGACCTTTTCGTGAGGATTTCGTACCTTTCAAACAAACAGATTGATGAAATCACCCTGCCAACCCTTATTTCAAGGCTTACCACCGATACATACAATGTCCACAACCTACTCGGCATGATGCAGCGCCTTGGGGTCCGCGCCCCGTTTATTGTAATTGGCGGGGTTATTGTAACCTTTATGCTTGACTATGTTTTGGCGCTTACTTTGCTAATACTTCTTCCCTTGATTTTTGGGATAGTTTTATATATTTCAAAAATAGGCATACCCTTGTATACCGAAATACAAATCGCGGTGGATAGCTTAGTGCGTGTGATACGCGAAAATATCACAGGAGTCAGGGTTATCAAGGCCCTTTCAAAAACCGACTATGAAAAGAAAAGGTTTGAGGGCGCAAACACAAACGTTGTGAATAAGGAAAAAAGGGCCGGCTTTACCATGGCCGCAACAAGCCCGGTTTTAAACTTCATATTAAACCTGGGTTTGACTTTAGTAATCATAATCGGGGCTTTCAGGGTAAATTCAGGAAACTCCGAGCCGGGTAAAATCATTGCCTTTATGACGTATTTTACCATTATACTAAACTCCATGCTCATGATTTCAAGGATTTTTATGACCTTTTCAAAAGGCACCGCTTCATTTGAAAGGATTGCGGAAATCATCTCAACCCCTGTGGATTTCAGGCTTCAGGCCCCGAGGGAAATTGAAACCGGGGATTTTATCGTGTTTGATGATGTATCCTTTTCCTATGGAAAGGATGAGTGGGGCTTAAAAAACGTGAGCTTTTCCCTAAAAAAGGGCGGCACTTTGGGAATAATCGGCCCGACGGGAAGCGGGAAATCCACTTTGGTAAAACTTTTAATGCGGCTTTATGTTCCTGATTCAGGAAGCATTTACATAGGCGGGAAAGATATTTTGGGGATACCCGATGATGAGTTTTATCAAAAATTCGGCGTGGTGTTCCAAAATGACGTTTTATTTAAAGACACCATCAGGGAAAATATTGCCTTTGGAAGGAATGTGAGTGAAGAACAAATAGATGAGGCAATAAGCATTGCGCAGGCGAAAGAATTTATCATGCAAAAGGAAAACAATTTGGATTTTGAGCTTACCACAAGGGCCACAAACTTGTCGGGGGGCCAAAAACAGCGGCTTTTAATTTCCCGCGCCATTGTTTTGCGGCCTGAGATTTTGATTTTGGACGACTCCGACAGCGCGCTTGATTACAGGACTTCGGCGAATTTGAGGCGGGAGATTAACCAAAAGCTTTCCGACCTGACAAGCATTATAATCACGCAAAGGGTTAGCTCCATAAAAAACGCGGATTTGATTTTGGTCATTGAAAACGGGAAAATCACCCATATGGGGCGGCATGACGAGCTTTTGGAAAACTGCGAGTATTATAAAAAAGTTTATGAAATTCAGATGGGGGCTTTGTAATGACAAATACGGCGGATGTGAACAGAAAAGGAAGACTCAGGATTATATTAAGGTTATTTAAATACATCTTAAGGCATAAGTTTTTGATGTTTACAATAATTTTCCTCACTTTATCCAGCAACCTCCTATCCCTTGTAGGGCCGTACCTTTCGGGCCTTGCAATTGACAATATTGAGCTTGGGAAAGGGAATGTTAATTTTCCAAAGGTTTTTTACTATACCTCTTTAATGATTGCGTTTTTCCTTTTGTCCTCGGCGCTTTCGTATTTATTGTCGATTTTAATGATTAAATTATCCCAAAACATCATATACCGTATGCGCCAAGACGTGTTTGAGCATTTGGCGGATATGCCGGTTTCCTATTTTGATAAGTTTCAGGCGGGGGATTTGATAAGCAGGATTACCTATGACATTGACACCATAAACTCCTCCTTGTCCAACGATTTTATCCAGATTATGACCAGTTTTATCACCGTTTTAGGCTCCCTTTTTATGATGATTGTGATATCCCCAAAAATGGTGAGCATTTTTGCGGTTACTGTTCCCCTTTCCGTAATTTACATACGCAAAATGACGGGGATTGTAAGGCCCCTTTTCCGCAAACGCTCGGCAAAGCTTGGGGAATTAAACGGGTATGTGGAAGAAATAATTTCGGGGCAAAAGACCATAAAAGCATACCATCAGGAAGAAAACATGATAAAAAAGTTTGACGTGAAAAACGACGAGGCGGTGGCGGCATATTACAACGCCGACTATTACGCAAGCGTTGTGGGCCCTTCCATGAATTTTATTAACAATATGTCCTTGTCTTTGGTTTCAATTTTTGGGGCAATCCTTTATTTGTTTAACCAGATTACGATTGGAAATATCTCTTCCTTTGTGCTATATTCAAGGAAATTTTCAGGACCCATAAATGAGGCGGCGAATATTTTGTCAGAACTCCAATCCGCAGCCGCCGCGGCGGAAAGGATATTTAACCTTCTTGACTCGGAAATTGAAAAGAAGGACCCCGAAAACGCCCATGAATTTGAAAATGTCAAAGGTAAAGTGGATTTAAAGAATGTGGACTTTTCATACAATGATGAAAAAATGGTTTTGAAAAACTTTAACCTGAATGTTAAAAAAGGCAGCCTTATCGCAATAGTTGGGCCGACAGGGGCGGGAAAAACCACAATCATAAACCTGCTCATGCGGTTTTATGACCCCCAAAGCGGGAAAATTTATTTGGACGACATAGACACAAAAAATGCCACCCTAAAAAGCCTGCGCTCGTCATACGCCATGGTACTGCAGGATACTTGGCTTTTTAAAGGCACCATTTATGAAAACATAAAATACGGAAAAGACGACGCGACGCTAGAAGATGTAATACGCGTCTGCAAAGCCTGCGACATACATGATTTTATCATGAGCCTGCCTGCGGAATATGACACCATAATAAATGAGGAAGGATTGAATATTTCACAAGGGCAAAAGCAGCTGTTTACCATAGCAAGGGCAATGCTCATGGATTCACCCATGCTGATTTTAGACGAGGCAACGTCAAATATTGACACAATCACCGAGTTAAAAATACAGGAAGCAATGAGAAAGCTTATGAAGGATAAAACCTGCTTTGTAATAGCCCACAGGCTTTCCACAATCAAAAACGCCGACAGGATTTTGGTAATTAACGATGGCAAAATCATAGAACAAGGAACCCATGAGGAGCTTTTGAAAAAGGGCGGGTTTTACCAAAAGCTTTTCTATTCCCAGTTTGGAAATATCGCGTAATGAAAAAAGCGAAGTTTTTTAAAAACTTCGCTTTTTATAACCCGTAGCAGATTATGTGTTTGCCGCATGCTTTGGCTTCATTTATTTTTTTGACTAAATCCTCAAGCTCTTTATCTTTTAGCCTTTCATTTGCCTTTTTTATAACTGCCAAAAAGCCCTCAAGTGACTCGGGGGGAATTAGCGTGACCCCCGCATAATCAATTCCCCGGCCTTCCTGGCTTTTGGTTTGAAAGTAGGTTTTTATTTTGGCAAGTTCATCATGATAGCCTTCCATAATTTTGTCTATTGTATCATCATTTACACTTACGCAGTTGTATTTTTCAGGCTCGTACTTGCTGTACCATTTATCATTTTCAAAATTTTCAATAATCCCGAATTCAAATTTTGACATAATACCACCTTAAAAAAATTCATCAAGGAGCATGAAGTATTCAATCTTTTCCCAATCCACGCCGTATACCCCGTATTCCTTAAAAAAGAGTTCTGCCCACTCTTTCCCTATATGCCTTTCTATGCTGCGGAAAGCCAGCGCCAAGCCTTGGTATCTGTCGCAAATCCCAGCGTTTGACCAGTCGATAAAACCAATTTTATCATTATCAATTAATATGTTTGGAAGGGTATAGTCCCCATGGGTAAAAACCAAATCCTCATTTTTGGGTTTTGTGTCAAGCAGTTTTTTAAATAAATCCCCCGCTTTTAAACCTGCGTGTTCATTATCAAAATTATCTTCGTCAACCAAATTGTTTTCCACTCTGTATTTTGCCTCTTTTAATTTTAAATCTAGCCTGTTGTCAAAGGGGCAGTTTGTTATATCAATGGAATGTATTATTTTTAAGCCTTGGGCAAGTTTTTGGATTAGTGTTTTTTTATCAAAAAAGTTTTCCGCGCTTATACCTTTTACTCCGGTCATCAAAAGATATTCAAAATCAGCATTGCCGCTAAAATGCAAAACCTCAGGGACAATGAGTTTTCCATTTAGCCATCCTAAAACATCCGCCTCTTTTTTTAGGCTAAAGCCCATATTTTTTGGCATGATTTTTAAATATAATCTTTCTTTATTTTCAAGCAAATACACATGCGCCTCTGATTTTCCCCCTAAAACCGGGGTGATTTTTGATTTATCCACAAATTTATATAACTCATCAGGAATTTTTAACATTTTTAAGTCCATGTTTCACACCTTTTGGGGATAAATTTATATTATTATACCATAATTTTGTAAAGAAAAAGAGCCCTGCGGCTCTTTTTCTTTAACGCAACAAAAAACAGGAGCTATGTAACCCAAATAAACTTCTTTCCTTTTTCAAAT
>JAAYMJ010000116.1 GCA_012521455.1 Clostridiaceae bacterium | reverse complement strand
TTCCGACCCCGAAGCTGAAATGCTCACCATTTCCGACGGCGGAAACATCTACGCTTTCCCGAAACTACTTGATGGTGAAGAAGACGCTTGGTCAGGCCCGATGATAAGAAAAGACCTTTTGGATAAGCTAAACCTTGATGTTCCGACCACCATACCCGAATGGTATGAAGTGCTAAAGGCGTTTAAAGAAGACGGCATTGAAGTTCCGCTACTATTAAACGGCGGTTGGGACACAATGCAGGAATTTGGTTCCTTCATCGGCGCATGGGACGTTAACAAGAGGTTCTACCGCACAGAAGACGGAAAAGTGGCTTACGGCCCAATCCAGCCTGGATACAAGGATTTCTTGGCAACATTTAATAAGTGGCATAAGGAAGGCTTAATTAACATAGACTTTGACAACAACCTACGCGGCGAATACCTAACCAGCGGTAAAGTCGGCGCTTCAATCGCAAGCGAAGGTTATGGCTCATACGAAACAGTTGCGGCTCCATATCCCAAGCTAACCAAGGACTCAAAGGTAAGATTCAGGCAAAAGAACTGGAGAAACCGCGGTTATGAAGCTTACATAACAAAAGAATGCCCGGATCCGGTATTGGCTGTTAAATGGTTTGACTTGCACTACACAAGGGAAGGTTCCGACCTATTTAACTACGGTGTTGCAATTGACAACCCATACGGCTTTGACGGCGGAAACTTCTACTGGTACAAGGGACCTGAAATTGAACAGGCATACAAAGAAGCAGGGCTTGAAGTTCCTGAAGAAGTTAAGGAAAGAGGATTCCCGATTGCAACAGAAGAAATGTCAAACGGCGAAGTTGCATACTGGGCTATGATTAACAAATATAAGATTGACAACGCTCCATATTATAAGAATACAAGGGTTGTTATCGCTAAGAACCTTGATACCATCATCAACAAGAACTACAAAATCTGGACACAGGCTGACTCTTCAGGTATGTTGCCGCCATACACCATGAGCCCTGCTGAAAGCAAGGAAGTTAACGAAATCATGGGACCAATCAACAGCTATGTAAATGATATGTTCTACAAGTTCATCCGCGGAGAAGAATCCCTTGACAAATGGGATGAATATGTAAGGACAATCAAAGAAATGAATATTGACAGGGCTGTTGAAATCCATCAGGCAGCATACGACAGAATGGTTTCAAGGGTAACAAGCAAATAATTTGATTTGAGATAAAAAGAAGCTGTGTTTTACACAGCTTCTTTTTTTGCTTGGCGGTATTTTACCAATAAAAAAATCCTCCTGTAAAACGGGGGTTTTCATTTTCGGGCATAGCCCTACATACTGCCGGCAGCGCACAAGCGTGACTTTTGTTGGCTTAAGATATGATTTTTTTACTTACATCCCGCAAACGGGGAATAAACTTAATTGGTCTTTGTTATATCTTTTAATAATATATGCTCTTTGACCGCTTTCTCAATCTTTCCCCGCAATATCCTTTATGCCAAAATTCCCTGTTCCGGTATGAAAAATCCATGTTACCCATTTTTGAAATACACTTTTGTGATATCCCATAAATCCCAAAATGCTCATTTTGGGGTAGAATACGAACAATATAACATATGGAGGATATCCTAACCTGTATTAAACCGCGCGGCAGCCGCGCGGTTTTTGTTACACAAAAAAAGCGGTTTTTAAAACCCGCTATATTTTTAAAACTTCAGCCTTTTCGCCGCATTTTATGATAAATACCTTTATGTTTTTTAATTCCTCCTCAAAATTTGCCCCCTCCCTTCCTAAACGGTCGCAAAGGCCGAAGAGGGCGATTTCAGAAATATCCGTCTCCTCTTTCATTTTTCCAATGTTCGCAAAGGGCAAATTTTTTGTCACATACAAAATGTGCATATGCCACCGGGTGATTTTCGCGACCCCTTCAACGAATTGTTTGTCTACGGAAAAAGGCGCGAAGAATTCATGGCATAGTTTTTCCCCCACCATGTCGTGGTTATAAGCCGTGATTTTCCCGTTTCTTATCCTTAAGGTTTCGGGTTTTCCTATGTCGTGCAATAAGCTTGCCCACATAAAAACTTTGGGGTTTTTGCTTTTTTCCTTGTATTTTGCGGCAGTGTCCACAACCATCATTGTGTGGTTCCAGACACTTCCTTCGGGGTGGTGTTCTTTGGACTGGGGTGTGTTATTTAGGCGCTTTAGCATATCAAAAGGGTAATTGTTTAATTTGTTGCCTTTAAGAAGGCTGTTTAAATATATACTTGGCTTTTCATCGCAAAGAAGGCGCTTGTCTATTTCAAAAAACAGCTTTTTCATCTTTTCCCCCTCTTCGGTGGTTTTTTATTTAGTATTAATAATGAATATCCCCCTTATGTATGGCAAATAATATTAACACAAAATTGCGAAAGGTGATTTTTATGCCAAAAAAATATCCCGATTTAAAGGCTTTGGTAACTGAAGACAAGGAGGCGTACAATTATTTTATATCCCTTCCTGATTATGTGCGCGAGCAAATCAGCCAAAGAAGCTCCCACATAAATTCCTTTGAAAGCCTAAAGGACTACGCAGAGAATTTGCTTAGGGGCGACGATTAAAAGAGTTATTAAAAAAGTGGAAAAGCGATTGCTTTTCCACTTTTTATGTATTAGAGGGTAAACACTCTCTCCAAATCAACGCTTACCGGGCTGTTGTCGGGGTTTGTTTCCATAATGTCCGCCATATAGTCCCACCATTTGCGGCAGATTTCGGTATCCGCGCTTTTTTCCCAAAGCTTTTCATCTTTTATTTCCAAATAGGCAAAAAGGGTGTTTGTTTCTTCGTCCAAAAAAATTGAATAGCTTACCGCGCCGTGGTCTTTTAGCATTTGGCGCATTTCGGGCCAAAGGTTGTCGTGCCTTTTTTTGTATTCTTCCTTCATTCCTTCATATAGTTTCATTTTAAATCCTTTAATTATTGTTTTCATACCATCACCTCAAAATTATAATAACACAATAAAACACAAATATTAACCTTTTTTTCTTAAGATATTTTATCGCTTTTTTGTTTAATTTGCATAATAAAGATGATTGATTTTCCTTGCTATTGATACAGGTTTTTGATATAATTTATCTTGAATCTAAATTTGCTTTTTTGGTAATGATTTTTTATTATTAAGAAACTTAAAGGAGGATTGTAAATGAAAAATACCTTGGCACTTTTAGTTGTTGCTACCATGCTTATAGGTATCCTTCCGGTATTTACACTGCCGGCTGGCGCTGCTTCAATGTCTGAAGCTGTGTTTTTCGCAAAGTTTAACTATGCGGAATTTCCTGAGCTTTCAGCTGTTAAAGAAGCAGTGGACAAGCAAGATTATGCCCTTGCTAAAGAGGAACTTTTAGAATACTTTAAACAAAGGACAAGGGAAGGAAGGGTTAAGGCGTTCCCTGTTACAGAAGTACATGAGAATAAGGGAATGGCAATGCTACCCCTTGACAATATCTTGACCGGCCCTTATGAATTTGACGTGTCTTTAGGAAAAATTACGGTTGATGGTATTGGCGAAGCAAGCGCGAAAGAATATGAACTTGACGTTACCAAAAAAGTAGCACAGGAACTTGACAACAAAGCTTTTTCAATAATGCTGTTCCAAATTGAAAAGCAAAACTATCCCATTATTGTTTATTCAAGAGAAAGTTCATTTAAACCCGTTTTGGTTGTGGAAACTGAAGAAGGCGGCAACTTTATAATTGAGCCCGACAAGGATACATATATCCATTCAGGTTCTACTACAACAAGTTTTGGGTCAAGCGAAAAACTATTTGTTAACGAACAGAGCAATTCACTGACAAGCGCTTATGGTACCCAGACAAGAAGGGCTTACATAAACTTCCCGTTGACTGCTGCTGCAAATCAAACCGTCACAAAGGCGACATTAAAGCTTACCGCATATGTTGATGGCGGCGCGGACAGCCCAAAGAGCATGCATGTAATCAGTGTGGGTAACACTGTTTGGAACGAAAACACCTTTACATGGGCTTACACAAACGGCATTGGAAACATTTATTCCTGGCAGAACGACCCCTCGGGCCCCCCATGGGAAACACCAAGCGGCGCTGACAGTGAGTACACAAACGTAACCGCCCGCTTCTGGTATGCCCGCCCGATGGTTTGGGAATACAAAAAATATTTGGCGGACCCCGAAGGTTATCCTGAAGGTAGAGAATACGGCGAAAAGCTTTTGTTCTTAATGAACGCCTTTGCGACCAAAAAGAGCTATGGTTTCAACAGAACCCTTGAAACCGGCGAACGTTTAAACCGCTGGGTTGACGTTTTGTATGAAATGGTTGACACCCCCGCAATGACACCTGATTACCTATATAACATTGTTAGCTTCATGTGGGGCGACATGAACTATTTATACGGCCTAAACATTGAAGACAACGGCGTTTGGTGGTCAAACTGGAAGATTGTGGCAAACGCGGGTCTGTTTAAGGCGGTTGAATTCTTCCCTGAATTTAATGACTACCAAAAATTCAGAAACAAAGTTGAATCCAATGTGGAATACTGCATTAATTTCCTATATAACCCTGACATGAGCTTTACCGAAGCCGCGCCCGCATATAACATTTGGTGCGTGGAACTATTCGGCGACGTTGTAAGGATGGCAAGCCTAAACAACCGTCCTGTTAAAAGCTCACTAGTTGCAAAGCTAAAATACGCGGTAAGAAATGCGTTAGAAAGTATTTATCCAAACGGGTATGACACAAATATCGGGGACTCCAACTACATTGACAAAATGCCCGTGTTTAAGACATTGGCGCAATTTTTAAATGACGATATCCTAACCGCGTTTGTAACAGGCGGTAAAGAAGGAAATCCCGAATATCTAACCAGTTATTATGAAACCGCAAGCACAGCTTACATGAGAAACAGCTGGGATCCTGATGAGGCAGTTTATATTAACTTCATTAACAATTCATCTGACGGGCACTATCATCCAGACTCAAACCAGGTTGTAATGTACGCGTACGGGCAGCCGTTACTTGTTGACTCAGGAAGGTATGGCTACAGCGGCAGCGATATTTATACACAGCTCCGCTATGCTTCAGCCCACAACACCATTGAAGCTGTTGGTGTGTCCTTAGGAAAACACTCTGAAGCGGGAAGCAAATTCTCCCATTTTGCGTCAAACAACGCATTTGACTTTGCCGCAAGCACCCAATATGGTTATGCTAATACCGCACACACAAGAAATGTGCTATTCATAAAAGACGGGTTCGCAATTGTATCCGACTATGTAAAGGGTTCAAACGCAAACCAGGAATACCGTCAAAACTGGCATTTCCTACCCTCTAACAACGCTTCAATGGAAGGAAATGTCGCAAAGACAAACTTCTATAAGAAAGCAAATATCACAATTGCTGTGGCAGACGCACAAGACGCACAAATCAGGAAAGGTTATCACAGCGCAAACTACGGCCTTGTTGCTGAAAGTGAATACGCTTCATATTCAAAAACAGGCTCAGAAATTAAATTCGATACTGTGCTTTATCCAACAAAAGCTGGCGAAGATGTTGACTTTACCGTTACTGATTTGGCGGCAAATAATAAAAATAAATCATTAATTAAAATCGAAGGCGACATAAACGGTATTTACTATGCTAAAAATACCGTGTTCTCAGACGGGGTTATTTCAGAAGATGAAAAAACCGACGCGAAAATGGCTTACATCAACCTTGATGATGACTCCATTAGCGTAGTTGACGCTACATACTTTGAAGGCGCGGACTTTGAAATCAG
>JAAYMJ010000115.1 GCA_012521455.1 Clostridiaceae bacterium | reverse complement strand
TTACCTCCTTATTCTTCCAACAGGCTTCCGATTGTGCTTTCAGGCTTTTTGCCGGAAGCCTTTGGCGGGGTAATGTTTAATTCTTCAAGCATTTCTTTTACTTCTTCCTCGCCTTCGGCAAAATGCTCGGCTTCTTCGGGGTCAAGGTGGCGCAAAAGTGTCATAAGCTCGCCCACATGGGCCTTTTCTTCATCGCGGATATCCGCAAGCACCTTTTTTGCCACCGGGTCATCCGTTGCCTGATAATGCGCGTCATACACAAAAATTGCCTCAAGTTCGCCAACTATGTCAAGCCTGATTGCCTGTATCAACTCTTCCTTTGAAATTTTTCTCGGTACATTCCCTGAAAAAGGGTTAGCAAGACTTGCCATGCCTATCACTCCTTTTTTTGTATTTATAGCTATATTATACCTCTTTTTTTACAACATTTAAATATAAAAATATATATTTTTACTAAAACTGATATTTTTTTATTTCTATGGGTTTGGTTTCTATTACTTCCATACCTCAATTATTTTTGTATAATAACTCAATTCTGGCTGGGCTTGACAATTTTATAAAATGAATATATAATCATATTAACAAAAATTAACCAACCGGTTAATTAAGATTTGGGGGTTTTAATTTTGGAAAAACCAATAGGAGGCGAAGCAAGGGAAAGGATAATAAACGCGTCGCTTGCGCTCTTTTCACAAAAGGGTTATGACGCCACAAGGGTTAATGATATCGCAGATCTTGCTTGCGTAAACAAAGCGCTGATTTACTACTATTTCAAAAGCAAACAGGACATTTTGGACTACATGGTGGAAAACTTAAATAAAAAAGCGGTGTCCATCGCCATGGACTTTATCCAGTCAAGCATTGTTAAAATGATAAAGGAAGGCCTTATGGACATATACCCCGACAGGCTTCACTTTACAAGCGGTGAGGCAAAGAACTTATTTTTGGAAAATTCAATGAAGCTGTATGAAAATTTGGTGGATTTTGTTTTGGAAAACAAAGAAATTATAAGGATTTTGCTCCTTGAGTCCCTAAAACGCGGTAAACACCAAAACTCACTTTTTGGCTTTTTGAAGTTTATGAAAAAGGATGATGAAAATCCGATTTTTAAGACCATTTGTGACGCGGACCCCGATTTTATGTGCTCACAGGATTTGATTTTATTTGAGTTTTTCTTTTCAATCATCCCCATAGTAAACTTTGCGGCCTACTTTGACGAATACATGCACGCTTCAAATTTAAACGAAAAAGAACTGAAAAAAGCCTTTTTGCGGGTGTATGAGGTGATTACCTCATCATTTGTTTCAGGAAGCGATATACTGCTTAAGAATAATAAAATCTAAAGAATAATAAAATTTATGTAAGGATATTTATAACCCTATTTAACCAAACGGTTAGTTAAATAAGGCAATCTAAGAAGGAAGGGGATTATATGAACATTTTTCAAAAAACGGCGGCCAGAATTATTTTAAAAAGCATTGCCGACGACCCCATGGGTAAACTTCCAAGGATGATTGACCTTGCGGAAAAACTGGATAAGGGAAAACGGCACACTGTGCAAATTAACGGCATTAGAAACATGTTATTGGATGAGGAAAATGTTTGGCACACCTTTGCAAAAAAGCTTGTGGATGAAGTGGACAGGCGCGTTTTGCAAAAATTTGTGGAATGTTTCATAATCAATTCAAACTTAACCGGGGAAGAAAAAATAAGAAAAGCAGAAGAAAAATATGACTGCAATATCCCCTGGGCAATTTTAATGGACCCCACAAGCGCCTGCAACTTACACTGCACAGGCTGCTGGGCGGCGCAATACGGGGACAAAAACAATTTAAGTTTTGATGTGCTTGACTCCATCTGCCGCCAGGGCAAGGAACTTGGGGTTTACTTTTACATTTTCTCAGGCGGCGAGCCTTTAGTTCGGAAAAAGGACATCATAAAGCTTTGCAAAAAGCACAACGACTGCTACTTTTTTGCCTTCACCAACGGAACATTAGTGGATGATGAGCTTTGCAAGGATATGCTTGAGGTTGCAAACTTTGCCTTGGCCTTTTCCATTGAAGGGGATGAAAAGGCGACGGATATGCGAAGGGGCGAAGGCACATACAAAAAAGTTATTGAGGCTATGGAAAAACTAAAAAAACACAAACTCCTATTTGGATATTCCACATGTTATCACCGCTACAACACCGAAAGCGTGGGCTCCGATGAGTTTGTGGACGACATGATTGAAAGGGGCTGCCGCTTTTCATGGAATTTTACATACATGCCCGTGGGAAAAGACGCCCGTATTGATTTAATCGCAACCCCCCAGCAGAGGGCGTATATGTATAAGCGTATCCGTGAAATCCGCGCAACCAAGCCAATTTTCGCAATGGATTTCTGGAACGACGGGGAGTATTCCGACGGCTGTATCGCGGGCGGAAAGAGGTATTTGCACATAAACGCCGCAGGCGACGTGGAACCCTGCGCCTTTATCCACTATTCAAATGTGAATATTCACGACACCTCCCTCCTTGACGCCTTGCGCTCGCCGCTTTTTATGGCGTACCGCAAAAACCAGCCCTTTAACAAAAATATGCTCCGCCCTTGTCCCTTGCTTGATAACCCTGAATTTTTAGCGAAAATGGTTAAAGAGTCAAAGGCTAAATCCACC
>JAAYMJ010000114.1 GCA_012521455.1 Clostridiaceae bacterium | reverse complement strand
GCTATACTTGCTTGGCATTAACACGGTTGAAAGTATGTAAAATATGCTTTTGACTTGGCGCATATAATATGTTATAATAAAACGCTGCGTGAGTAAGCCAGACGACCGCGGGCATAAGGCGCAAAGCCTTATGA
This sequence comes from Clostridiaceae bacterium, assembly GCA_012521455.1. Taxonomy (GTDB): domain Bacteria; phylum Bacillota; class Clostridia; order UMGS1883; family JAAYMJ01; genus JAAYMJ01. The sequence continues at coordinate 1,419 of JAAYMJ010000114.1, read as the reverse complement.
ATGAGGAAAGTCCGAGCTCCACAGGGCAAGGGTGCCGGGTAACTCCCGGTGGAGGCGACTCCAAGGAAAGTGCAACAGAAATAAACCGCCTAAAGCGCGCGCTTTAGGTAAGGGTGGAAAGGTGAGGTAAGAGCTCACCGACATTTAGGCGACTAAATGTGCCATGTAAACCCCACCCGGAGCAACACCGAGGCTGCCGCAAGGCAGTGGGGAGAGTTAAGTCGGCCCGACGTTTTCCCGATTAGGTGGCTTGAGCGGTGCAGAAATGTACCGCCTAGATAGATGGTCGTCCAAGACAGAACTCGGCTTACAGGCTTGCTCACGCATAGTAAAATCAGGGGTTTTGCGGCCCCTGATTTTATTTTGTGCCCGGTTTTTACCCATTTTTAATTGAACTAATCCTATCAGGGCAATTACAAGGACACAGGTTATATGCCAAAAAATAATAAGTGGGCGTGATGTCCCCTTTTAGCTGCCGCAGAAAGCGGGAAGTGCCAGGGGGGATGGCAAAAAATTTTATGCCTAAAGCTTTTTAGAATTGGAAAAAAACCCAAAAGGATGTTAGTTTCAACGGGGAAGGGGCAAAGCCCGGTAGACAGGGCAGTCAAACAGGTTTTATGGCTTAAATTTTTATTTTTGTATATAAGAAAAATAAAACTGGATATAATAAAATCTGCAAGGTTAAAATTTTATAGAACATATTTATACTGCGGGAGGGTCGCCCCGCTAAAAACCTTGCAAAAAGCGGCAAGGCTTTGCCTTGTCGCTTTTTTTTAAATAAAAAAATGCCGTCAGCATTAAAAACGGCATTTTAAATTTTTAACTCGTTGGTTTTATTGTCATATTTTATTTTTTTGGCGCTTATTTTATCAATCCGGATTTTAAACACATAGGATTTTGCGTGCCTTTCGTTGTATTCAATGTCAAAGCGTATCATATTGTCCGGTGTGTATTTTAAACAAAGGGCCTTTAAGGCGTTAAACACCTCATGTTCTTGCTCTACAACCTCGGCTTTCCCGAAAACGATAGCGGACTCATACGAGGTTATGTGCTTATCCTGATTAATTCTCACGTCCCCCACGCAGGTGACACAGACAACCGGGTTATTTATCAGGTTTATTACTTTTTGCCCCTCTTTTGCGGAGTGGAAATACAAATTGTCCCCTATCCTTGCGATATTTATGGGAACACCGTACGGGGTGTTGTCCGGGCTTATGGTGGACAGCACGGCGTATATGCATTTGTCGATTACTGAATAGGCAAAGTTTATGGTTTCTTTTTCGTTCATATGCACATCTCCCCTTATCTAAATTATACCATAATTTACCAATTTATATAATGATGTTTTTATTAATATGGACAATTTTTTGAAAAGTTATTATAATATTTTTATATTAAACCGCAAGGAGGTTTAAAATG
>JAAYMJ010000113.1 GCA_012521455.1 Clostridiaceae bacterium | reverse complement strand
CGAAGGGCTGCCCGTTTCGGTTACCGAGGCTCAAATGCTTGGCGTTGTAGTGTTGGTTACAAATTACCTTACCGCCCGTGAGCAGGTAAAAGACAATTACGACGGGCTTGTGGCGGATTGTACGGCAGAATCCATATATAATGGAATATATAAACTGTATACAGATAAAGAATTTTATTGTAAACTTAAAAGAAGTATATGTGAAAGGGACTTTTCTTTTGATGTGGAAAGTTTTTACAGTCTGGTTTAAAACAAAACGCAAAACCCAGGTTTTAAGATACAAACACTAACAAATATTGGAAATGGGGGAATGGAAAAATGACTGAACTATTAAGGGTGTTTTTATCAAAAAAATACCGGATTACAATAACTTCGCTGATTTTGGCGCTGTTATACATAGGCTACGCGGTTTTTAACGCGCATTTCACTCAGTCCGCGGTGATTTCGTTTATTTACCCGAATTCGGAAAAAGGACTATACCCCGATGGTTCCCGTTTCAATATTTATGACATTTTGTCCGACAGGGTATTATTGAATACCGCAAAGCTGTATGGTGAAAAGACAGGGCAGGAAATTGACACTGAGGCCATAAGAAATCATATTCTTGTGGACGATTATCTGGCGGATTCTGTTCAGGACCGCGTTACAAGCGCAAGAAACCAAGGGCAGGATTATGTTTATTTTACGAATGAATACGTTATTAAAATTCTCCCAAACAGGGTGTTTGAAATTTCAAATTATGAAAAGCTCTTTGGCCTGATACCCAATGTGGACAATGAAATCTTATTGGACTCGCTGTTTGCAAGCTATAAGGAATTTTTCATGAATGAGCACACCGAAATGAACATAATTCCCAAAATTACAGGCACCATTGACGTGGATTCCTATGACTATATTGAAATTGCGGATATTTACGACAAAATGGTGAGCATGTGCATTGAGTATTTGAGGGCGAAAAACAAGGAAAGCGAGACATTCAGGTCCCCAAGCACGGGGCTATCCTTTAACGACTTAATCTCAAGCCTTCAGTCCTTCAGGGACGTAAAAATCTCAAATTTAAAAAGCTATGTTTCATCAAGCCGGATTTCAAAAAGCCCGCAGGATTTGATAAATAAACTGCAGACCCAGATAGAAAGGGACCATTTAAAATACGTCAAAAAGCTGGAAGAAGCAAATATCGCAAACCAGGCAATGCGGGATTACGACCACACCTTTGAGGAAAATATCGTAATCGCGGGCATTGATGAAAATATAGGGCTGTATCAGGCCCGCCCCAAAACCGCCTATGACACGGTGACTAAAAGGGCGCTGGAAGCGGGGGTTTTGGCTGGAAGCTATTTAAAGGATATTGAAAACAACCAATGGAAGATTTCCGAGTACCAAAACGGCCCAGACCCGGCAGAGAGGGAAAGGCTGTTTAACCAGGCAGACAGCCTTGTTAAGGCGATTAAAGAAGAGAGCCAAAAGCTTTTTGAAAGCGCGAATATCACAGTTGATGACTATTTAAGGACCAGATCCAACGATTATGTGCGCTTGACCGTGTCTGAGAAAAACTATGTGTCATTGAGGCTTTTTGTTAATGCGGGAATTATTTTTGTAGCAAGCATGTTTTTAATTGACCTTTACTATTTCTTAACCAGCAGAAGAAAAGTTGAAAACACTAAAAAAATAAATGGCAAAAAGGCTGTAGGGATTTAGAAAGGGGGCGGATAATATGTCAATTACCATTATTGAGTTTTTGGAGTATTTAAAAAAGCATATAAAAATGATTTTAATAGTTGTTGTTATCTGCTCCATATTAAGCCAGTATTTTCTCTACAAAGGCCAGACTTATACCGCTTCCGTGGTTATAAAATACACCTTTGAGGAGGCAAAGGAAGGGAAAAACCCCAAAGGGGAAAAGCTTGACGCTTATGAAATCATTTCCCCCATCGTAATTGAGGGGGCGATTTCAAGCTTGAATTTAAACACAAGCGTTGAAAAAATCAGAAATTCCATAACCATTTCCCCCTTTATTGACGAGGTCACAAGGGAAAAGCAAAAGGCCTTGACTGAAAAAGGGGAGGATTTTGTATATAATCCTACGGAATTTACGATTAAATTCGTATACCCCGGCTCATGGGGCAGCGAATACGGCAAAATCTTTTTAAACAAGCTTTTGGAAAGTTACGATGATTATTTTATGCAGACATACACAGGGCAGAGGAAAATTCAAAACATATTTTCCAATCTGGACTATTCAAATTATGACTACATGGAAATTTGTGAGCTTTTTGACGGGCAGCTTTCGGAAATCGTAAACACGCTAAACAGCTTAAAAAACCAGGAGCCAAACTTCCGCTCGCCAAAAACAGGCCTTAGGTTTTCTGATTTGGCGTTTTACTTTTCAAACCTTTGGAGCACGGATTATTCAAAGCTGTATGCAAATGTCAGGGTTGGGAAATTATCTAAAAACAAGGAAATGCTTATTAAAAAGTACCAGTATAAGATTGAAAACCTAAGCCTGACAAGCCAGAAAAAACAAGAGGAAGCCACTACTTCAAACAAGATTTTATATGAGTTTTACAATGAGTACAAAGAGGGGAAAAAAGAAAGCGCAAGCCAGCCCATCAAAGAAAGCGCCGATAAGATTATCAGTAGCTCTAAAATGCCTGACAACATTTTGACCACATACGATGAAATTATGCTAAAATATGTGGACAGCGCGGTGGAGGCCGCAAATTACAGGAATGACGTGGAATATTACAGGCAAATTGTCCAGTCTTACCTAAACGACACAATGACGCCGGAGGAAAAGCAGCCCTACATTGAAAAAGCGGAAAGCTATATCAAAAAAATTGACGCTGACATGAGAAGTTATATTGAAATAGCAAACCAGACACTAAACGATTACAATATGCAAAAGGGCGCCCAGTTTTTAACCTTCGTGTCCCCGGTGGAATCATGGGCAAGCTTGTCGAAAAAAAGCGTGCTTGCCTTTGCGATTGCGGCAGGATTAGCCCTTGGCGTATTTTTGGCGGTGCTAATTGAAATATTCAAAAAGCTAAAAGAAGAGGCGGATAAGAAAAACAGGATTGAAAGGATTAGCCTTATCGGGCAGGGGGTTATCCCCGTAGACACCAAAAAACTTCTCCCCATTGAAAGAAAACTTTTTGAAGAAGCGGTATCGGGTTTTTCCAATTTTGAGCTAAACTTCCAGCCCATTGTTGACAAGGATTATAAGATTGTCGGGGCTGAAGTGCTTACCCGCTGGAATGACCCGGAACTTGGCGTTATAATGCCTGATGAGTTTTTGCCGATAGCGGAAAAATATGATATTATGGCAGCCCTAGGGGAGTGGATTTTAAGAAGGGCCTGCCTTCAAATCAGGAAATGGAACAGTGAAGAAAACCCCAATTTCTGGGCAAGCGTGAACTTCAGTATTTGCCAAATTTCAGGGCCCATGTTTATGGATGGCATTTTTAAAGCGGTCACTGAAACTAAGGTGAACCCGAACAATGTGGTAATTGAAGTGTCGCGCTGCGGCGATTTGGATGACATGGACGAAATCTCTAAAAAACTTGAGGCGATAAAAACTTTGGGCGTAAAGGTAAGCCTTGATAACTTTGGCGATGAAAGCGCAACTGTGGACACCTTAAGCAAGCTGCCCATAGATATTTTTAAAATTTCAAAAGATATTATCTCAACATTGGACAGAAACATAAACTCTATGAAATTTGTCCAAAACATGGTAACAAACGCACAGCTTCTCGGGTTTAAGGTCTGCGCGGAAGGCGTTGAACAAAGTTTTCAGGCTGACAAATTAGTGGATATGGGCATTGATTACTTGCAGGGCTATTACTATTCAAGGCCGTTAAGCGCCGCAGGTTTTATGGAATTGTATAACCAGATAAATATATAGTCTGGGTAATAAAGGCAGGTGAGCGTATGAATCTGTTAAAGCGGTTTTTTAGGTTTGTTCTTTTATATATACTTACAACCATTTTGCTTGTGGCAGGGCTTGTCACATATATATTTATTGACAACAACACCATTTAATTGAATAAATACACTATCTACTCCCAAAAAATCCCGCCTGCCTTTAACGGATATAAGTTTTTGATTGTTTCTGACTACCACAACGCGCCCTATGTTGAAAAGGTGGTCAAAAAAGCAAAGTCCGCAAAACCCGATGTCATTGTCATTACAGGGGATTTTACCACCCGGGGCGAAAGGCACATGGACAATTCCTTAATACTTGCAAAGCAATTGTGTGAAATTGCGCCCACCTATGCGGTAACGGGAAACCATGAGGAGTACGCGAAGGATTTTGCGGCGTTTATAAAAAAGTTTGAAGATTTAGGGGTTAAATATTTAAATAATGAAAAAGTGGAGCTAAAAAAAGAAGGGGCGTCAATTTTCCTATATGGCATAAGGGACTCTTCCCATACGGATTTGCAGCTTCAAAACGACCCTTACAGGCTTTTGGACAAGCTTGAAAAAACGGGCAAGGAGCTGGACCCGTCGCGTTTTAATGTGCTTTTGGCGCACAGGGCAAACCAGTTTGAGGAAATTTCAAAATTTGATTTTGACCTGGTCTTTTCAGGCCACCTGCACGGGGGAGTGGTGAGGCTTCCCTTTGTGGGCGGGGTTTTTTCCAACACCGCGGAGGAGCTTTTTCCTAAATACACCGCAGGGATTTACACATTAAACCAAAGCAAAATGGTGGTAAGCAGGGGGCTTGATAAGCAGTTTAACAAGCTGAGGATATTTAACGGCCCCGAGCTGGTTTTAGTGACCATTAAAAGATAATTGGTGATTTTATGACGTTATCCATAATTATTCCGATGTACAATGAGGAAAAGTACATAGCAGAGTGCCTCAATAGCATAAAAAGGCAAAGTTTTGCCGATTATGAAGTGATAGTTGTAAATGACGGCTCCACGGACAATAGCGAAGAAGCGTGCAAGGAAGTTATAAAAGGCGACAGCCGCTTTATGATAGTTTCAACGAAAAACTTCGGGCAAAGCCACGCAAGAAACGAAGGGCTTAAGCTATCAAGCGGGGAATATGTGTATTTCCTGGACGCTGACGATTATTTGTATGATGACAATTTAGGAAATATCATGAAGGATGTTTCCCGATATGCCCCCGATGTCTCGGTTTTTTCCTATTATTTTTTAGCCGGGCAAAACTCCCATTTGGAAAAAATAGATAAAAAAAGGATAATGCAGACTTTAGCGGAATTTCAGGAAATATACAAAGAAAAAAAGGGGGCATGGACGCCGGGGAGGAACATTTTTAAAAGGAGTTTCCTTTTAGAAAACGGCATATATTACGATGAAAGCCTGTCCGCCTGCGAGGACTTTGATTTTAACATGAAGGCTTGTTTTTCGGCAAAAACCTTTTTCCAAAGCAACGACATACTCTTTTGCTACAGGCATGGAAGGGAAGGGTCGCTGAGCACAAAAAAGGGCAAAAAGTTTTACATGGATACCTTCATCACCTTTTGCAAGTGGCACGGCAGGCTTAATAGATACAAAGAAATACAAAACACAATTTCAAATATTTATTATGGGGAAATGTGCAACGTGTTTTGTGAAAACCTTTTGGACAGGGAAATGAAAGATGTTTTGGGAAAAACCAAAAAAGTGTTGCGGACAGTATCTGGCAAAAAGCGCAAGGTTTTGGCTTGTTTGTGCCAAATCAGCGTTAGCGCCGCAAAGCATGCCTATGTTAGAAGAAAGAAACTAAAGAAGGGGCTTGTATGAAAGACCAGCTAAAGACGGGAAGTATCCTGTCCTATATGAGCGTATTTTTTAATATTATTTTAAGCCTGTTTGTTGCCCCAATAACGGTTGAAGCGTTAGGACAGGCGCAGTACGGGCTTTACCAGCTCATATGGTCCTTTGTGGGATACTTAAACATTTTGGATTTTGGGATTTCTAACGCTGTAATAAGGTATATTGCCCGCTTCCGCGCGGAAGGCAAAAAAGAGGATGAGGAAAACTTCTTAGGCACGGTTTTTATAATCTACCTTGCCATAACTTTAATCATAATTTTTATAGGCGTTATCTTATACAATAACATTGGCTTTATTTTTAAAAAATCGCTGGACGCGTGGGAAATTGATTTAGCAAAAAGGTTATTCATCATAATGCTTGTAAATTTAATTTTTAATATTCTGCTAAACATTTTCCCCTCAATTATAAACGCGTTAGAACACTTTGTCTTTGTAAGAAGCTTAAATTTAGCAAAAATAATACTAAGGCCCGTATTAACCGTGGTGATTTTATCTTTGGGGGCAAACAGCGTAGCCCTTGCCATTTTGGATACGGCTCTGGTTTTTATATTCTTTTTAATGTGCTTAGTTTATGTGCTATTAAAACTAAAGGTAAAATTTAAGCTTTCCCGTTTTGATTTTGAAAAGGCAAAGGAACTGTTTTCCTATTCGTTTTTTATATTCTTGGCAATGATAGTGGACCAGGTTAACTGGAAAGTGGACCAGTTTTTTATCGGGATTTTGATGGACACAAAAAAAGTGGCGCTGTATTCCATCGCCATATCCTTTCCGCAATATTTTATGAGTTTTGCCTTAAGTATCAGCGGCGTGTTTTTGCCGCGGGTGTCAAAAATGGACGCGGTGGGGGCAGGCAGCGATGAGTTTACGGACATAATGATAAAATCGGGAAGGATTATGTGGTTTGCGACTTCACTCATACCCATGGGGTTTATCCTCTTCGGGAAAGAGTTTTTGGCCCTTTGGCTGGGGAATGATTTTTTAGGGTGCTATGTTATTGCCATAATTATTATGCTTCCCTTATCAGTGGTGCTTTCCCAGTCGGTGGGGATATCAATACTTCAGGCCAAAAACAAGCACGCCTTCAGGTCCTTGGTTTATTTGGCCATGGCTGCGGCAAACTGCGTTTTAACATATATATTAATTCAAATTTACGGCTTAATTGGCGCCGCTTTTGCCACATCACTTTCTTTGGTTTTGGGAAATATTTTGATTATGAATTGGTATTACTATAAAAAAATTAAAATAAATATACCAAAGTTTTTTAAAAAGCTCTTTGGCTTGCTTCCTGCGTGTTTGCTGTCCTTAGCGTCCGGGGTTTTAATAAACTTTATCAGGGGGGACAGCTGGATAAAACTTGGGGCAAAAATATTCTTATTTATAATTGTGTATGGCATTTTTATGTACTTTGCGGGATTAAACAGTGAAGAAAAGCGGATAATTTTTGGCAGGCTTATAAAAAAGCGAGATGAAAAATATGATATTAGTTAAAGCGTACACTTTTTTAAATGTGGGCGACGATTTGTACTTGCATATTTTGTTTGACCGCTATAAAAATGAAAAATTTGAAGTGGAGGTGACGGGGCCAGGGTATCTTGAAATTTATAAGGAAGTTTTTAAAAAGTATGACAATGTAAGTTTCAAATTGGCGTCATCCAGCTTTAAAGAACGGCTTTTTAAAAAGTTCGGCAAAATCACCATAAGTAAAGCAGGGCTTAAAAAATACAAGGCTTTCATCTACATTGGCGGCTCTATTTTTATGGAAAACCCGTCGGACTCAACGGAGGAAGAAAAGCTTACAAAAAAAGTGGACTATTTTTCAAAAAGGGGAAAACCCGTATTTATCATAAGCTGCAATTTCGGCCCCTACATGAGCGAAGGGTATTTGGCGCGGCACAGGGAATTGTTTAAAAAATGCGAAAGCGTTATTTTCAGGGATACATATTCATATAATTTGTTTTGTGATATTCCAAATGCCTCCTACTGCCCCGACGCGGTGTTTTCCTTAAAAGTGAAAGACGGGGAAAAAATAAAAAATTCCATTGGGATTTCGGTTATTGACATAGACAGAAGAAACATTGACACCTTCCAAAAACAATCCTATAAAAAATTTATCAAAGACTTAATTATAGAGTGCTTAAATCAAAACAAGAAAGTATGGTTATTTAGTTTTTGCGATTTTGAGGGGGATGGTAAAGCAATATCTGAAATTTTGGATGAAAATTTAATAAAAAAAGTAAATATCGTTTGTTATGATGGCAAAATGGATGAGTTTATGGCAACTTTTAAAAAGATGGAGGAATTTGTGGCAACAAGGTTTCACAGCTTGGTTTTATCCTTGTTGTTAAAACAAAAAGTTGGCGTTATATCCTACTCTCAAAAAATCGACAACGTGCTTTATGATTTATCCATACTGGATAAATACATTAAAGTTACCGATATAAATAATATAACCCCGAAAGAGTTTTTGGAAGGCTATATAAAAGAGCCGGATTTATCAAAAGCTGACAAAACACTAAATTGTTGCAGCTATCTTTTTGTAAAACTGGATAATTTTATAAAAACTAATTGACAAATAGGAATTAACAGACTATAATATTAGTAACAGTAATTGAATAGTTATGAAAAAGGCAAAGCTTCCGAAAGGAAGCGGCGCAAAACTAGAGGGTCTAAGTCCGGTACAGGATATGATAGCCAGTTGCCATAACGAAGGTTTTTTCGTTATGGCTTTTTTTATAGGCATATAGTAAGGAGAGATGAGTATGAAAAAATTAATTAGCGCGGTTATTGCAGTAATAATGCTTTTGGCTTTTGCGCCTGCGGTTATTGCTGATACAGATATTTTATACTCCGCTTATGCAAAGCAGGGTATTGAAATGTTAAACAGCGGGGCTTATATCGAAGGCAATGTTGTGGTGGAAAGCGGGTATTTGGACGCTAGTGAATGGCATAACTGGCTTAGGAATGGGATTGTTTATTTAAACAATGGCGCATCATTTAAAAACATTCCGGGAAATACTGGCAGCCCGCTTTATGATATTTATAGAAAAGCGGTTTATGGCGATTTTGTAATCAGTCACGAGATAAAATATTTAAATGTACCAGAGAATTTAGAAAATAAGGGAAGCTTGAAATTGGACTGGCGCAATTCAAGTACAGCGCCGTATATTATAGATACCGACAGCCATTTTGACACCTTGGATTTAGACAACTGGTATTTGCAGGTCAATGTGCCAACAGATGAAATCAGGTTTATTGAAGCTGACACCTTAAAATCAGCCCCTGGCGGAACCCTTAGTATTTCAGGGGGCGGCAAAGTTGTTATAATTGTTAAGAAACTAAATGTGACCGGCGCCAAATTAAACCTTAATGGAAACAGCGATGATTTGCTAATCTATTTTAAAGAAGATGAAGACGCAATAAATTTTAATAATTTTGCCGTTAAAGGCCACATATATTCACCGCCAGGCAGGAAATTGATATATGACGGAAACGCAAACGCGGGAACTTATAAAGGTGTTAACATAAATATTTTTGGAAATTTGTATGTAAACGGCGAGGTTGAAATAAAATCCAGCGTTACAATGGTGGGAAATATTTACGCGCCAAACACAAAGGTTGAGTTATTCGGAGATTCCTGCATTTTCGGGTTGGTTTACGCAAAAAACATAAAAATGTATGGCAGCGGCAAGATTTTAGGACCCGGCAACGATAATTTTGAAATTGATTTAATTAAAGCGCTTCTTGCTAACGAAGAACCCGAAGACCCGCAAGAACCCCAACAGCCCGGGGAACCACAAGAACCCCAGCCCTTTGACCCCAATTTCCCATCAGGAAAAGAAATAAAAATCAATTACCCATACGGGTACTTGTACGGATATTCCCACGGGGCGG
>JAAYMJ010000112.1 GCA_012521455.1 Clostridiaceae bacterium | reverse complement strand
TATTGTCAAAGAGGGCTTTTGCAAAGCTTTCGGGGTCAAATTCCTGCAAGTCGTCTATCCCTTCACCCACTCCCACAAATTTTACGGGAATGGCAAGCTTTGATTTTATGGAAATTATTATGCCGCCTTTTGCGGTTCCGTCAAGTTTGGTAAGCACAATGCCTGTAAGCGGCGCTGCCTCGTTGAAAACTTCCGCCTGGTTTACCGCGTTTTGGCCCGTTGTGGCGTCAAGCACTAATAGCACTTCCTTTGACGCCTCAGGAAGTTCCCTGTCAATAATGCGGAAAATCTTTTTTAGTTCTTCCATTAAGTTTTTCTTATTGTGAAGCCTGCCCGCGGTGTCAATGATTAGGACGTCAGCGTCTTTGGATTTTGCCGCAAATACCGCGTCATATACAACCGCCCCAGGGTCCGCCCCTTCCTGGTGTTTTATTATGGGGACTCCGTTGCGGTTTGCCCATACTTCCAGTTGCTCAATGGCTGCTGCCCTGAAGGTGTCGGCGGCAACAAGTATCACGCTTTTTCCTTGGGCTTTTAATTTTGCGGTGATTTTCCCGATTGTGGTGGTCTTTCCCACCCCGTTTACGCCGATTACCAAAATTACCGCGGGTTTTCCCGACAAATCAAGGCTTTGGTTATCGCTTTTTAAGATATCCGCGATTATTTTTTGCAAAAGCTCTTTTGCGCCATCCGCCTCTGTGATTTTTTCTTCCTTTACCCGTTTTCTTAACTCTTCCACGATTTCCATGGAGGTTTCAGCGCCTAAATCCGCAAGTATCAAAGCCTCCTCCAGCTCATCAAAAAGCTCGTCGTCAATCTTTTTAAAGGCGCTAAAAACGGAGTCGATTTTTTCCGTAAATGCGTTTCTGGTTTTATTTAAGCCTTCCTTAAGTCGCTTAAAAAATCCCTTTTTTTCGTTTTGTCCGCTCATAAAATCTTCCTTTCGTTAGGTTAACTGCATTGAAATTAGCTTTGAAATGCCTTTTTGCTGCATGGTAACCCCATACAGTATATCCGCCGCCTCCATTGTGCCCCGGCGGTGGGTAACAATTATAAACTGGGTGTTTTGGCTAAACTTTTTAACATATTCGGCAAAGCGGTAGACATTGACATCATCAAGGGCGGCCTCGATTTCGTCAAGTATGCAAAATGGGGTGGGCCGCGTTTTGAGGATTGCAAACAGTAACGCTATCGCGGTAAATGCCCGCTCCCCGCCTGATAATAACATGAGGTTTTGCAGCTTCTTACCAGGGGGCTGGACGTCTATTTCAATCCCTGAATTTAGCACATCTTTGGGGTCAACAAGGCGAAGTTCAGCCCGTCCGCCGCCGAAGAGTTCCCTAAACACCTCATTGAAGTTTTCGTTTATTATTTTAAACTCTTTTTCAAACTGGGTTTTCATTTTGTCGGTTAAATCATCAATGATTTTTTCCAAATCCTTTTTGGTTTTTATTATGTCGTCCCTTTGTGTGGTTAGGAAGGTATAGCGCTCGTAAACGTTTTTATATTCTTCAATGGCGTCTATATTTACGGTCCCTAGCGCTTTTATTTTGCTTTTAAGGCTTGCGGCCTCTTTTTCCGCCGCATGGGTATTTTTTATTTCAATTTTGTACTCTTGGGCGGTGGAATATGTAAGCTCATATTCTTCCCATAATTTGTTTATGGCGTTTTCAATCTCCGCCTCAACCCTTGTTATTTTGTTTTCCATCCTCTGGCATTCGCCGGACAGGGCTAAAATAGTTGATGTGAGGGATTTTGCTTCCTCCCTTAAAACTTTGACCCTTTCATCCTGCTTTGCCCTTTTATTTAGTATTTCCTGCTCTTGGTTTGCCAAGTCCGCAAGTTTTTGGTTTAAGGTGTCAATTTCTTTTTCTTTGTTTTCTATATCCCTTTTTAGTTTTTCAATCTCTTCAGTTAATGTTTTAATTTGTTCCCGTTTATAATTTACATAAATTTGGCTTTCTTCAATGCTGGTTTTGGTGTTTCCTAAATTGTGCTCAATGTTTTCCGCGTCTTTAAAGACGGAGTTCCTGTGCATTTTTTTGTCAAAGATGGCCTGATTTATGCTGTCTTTTTTATTCATCAATTCCTTAAACTCATTTTGGGCGCGGATTAGGAGGCTTTCATTTTCCTTAATTTCCCCATTAATTCTTTCAAGCTCATGTTTTAGCTCTTCCCTTTTGGCGCTTGCGTCGTTGTAGGTTGAATAAACCTTTTCCATTTCCGCGCTTAAAAGTTTTATCCTTTCCCCGCGCTCGTTTATTAAATTTTCCAAAACGGTGATTTCGCCGTCAAGTTTAACAAGGCTTCCCTGGGAGTCTGCTATTTCCTTTTGTATGCTTTCAAGCTCTTTGTTTAACTCCCTTAGCTTTAAAATCCCGTTTTCGATTTTCTTTTCCGACTGGTTTATCTGTTTTTTAATAAGGCTTATTTTTTCGTTTATTTCATTTATCTCTTTAGCCCGGGTAAATATGCCCGATTTTACAAGGCTTCCGCCGGTAATGGCCCCGCCCGTCTGGATGGATTCCCCCGTTTGGGTTACAATCCTCACAGAATTGTTTGCCTTTTTGGCTAGGGATATGGCGTTATCTATGTTATCCACTACAATTATCCTGCCAAGAAGGCTGTTTATTATGTCTTCGTATTCTTTGTCAAAATTTACTAAAGATGAAGCCAGGCCTATTACGCCTTTTTCATTTTGGTATTTGGAAAACTCAGGCAGGGTTTTTCCCCTGATTGAGGACAAGGGCAAAAAAGTGGCCCTTCCTAAATTGTGTTCCTTTAAATACTCAATTATTTCTTTTGCGTCATACTCAGTTTCAACAACAATGTTTTGGGCGGACGCCCCCAACGCCACTTCAATGGCGGTTACATATTCGCCGGGGACGCTTATGAGTTTTGACAAAACCCCTCTTACGCCCCTGTGTATGTTGGATTTTATAATGGCTTTAACGCTTTTTGAATAGCCTTCCATTTCCCTTTCCATATCTTTTAGGATTGC
>JAAYMJ010000111.1 GCA_012521455.1 Clostridiaceae bacterium | reverse complement strand
TTGACGGGGTATGGGTGCCGTCTCCCGGGATACAGCCCGTCAGGGAAAAGAGGGCCAGCGTAATTGGAAAAAATACTGCCAGTTTTTTCATATAAACCCCACTTTTATTCAATGATAAATTTTAAAACCCGCAAGTTTACAGTTCTTCAATTTCCTTTAGGAAAGCGCAGCATGAGGCGTCGCTTGGCATTCTGAAGTCCCCCCTCGGGGAAAGGGACACGGTCCCCACTTTCGGCCCGTCGGGAAGGCATGAGCGCTTGAACTGGTTTTGGAAAAAGCGGGTGAAAAACACTTTCAGCCACTTTTTTATGGTTTCGTCATCATACGCGCCTGAAAAAGCGGTTTTTGCAATCCTGTAAATTTTTTTGGGCGGGTATCCGAAACGGATGAAGTAGTAGAGGAAGAAGTCGTGAAGTTCATAGGGGCCCACTACTTCCTCGGTTTTTTGGGAAATCTCCCCGTCCTTTGGCGGGAGAAGTTCGGGGCTTACGGGGGTGTCAAGGATATCCAAAAGCGCCTTTTTTAGGTTTCCCTGCGCCCTTTGGGCCTCATAGGAAACAAGGTGGCGCACAAGGGTTTTCGGGATTGAGCAGTTTACCCCGTACATGGACATATGGTCCCCGTTATAGGTGGCCCAGCCCAAGGCCAATTCCGACAAATCCCCTGTGCCGATGACTAATGCGTTATATTTATTGGCAATATCCATTAAAACCTGTGTCCTCTCCCTGGCCTGGGCGTTTTCATAGGTAATGTCGTGGGTGTTTTCATCATGGTTTATATCTTTTAAATGTTTTTTCACCGTTTCGGATATGTCAATTTCCAAATATGTGCAGCCGTAGCTTCCGATAATTTCTTTTGCGTTGGATTTTGTCCTCTGTGTGGTGCCAAAGGCGGGCATGGTCACGGCAATTATGTTTTTGCGCGGAAGCCCCAGCTTGTCAAAGGCCCGCACGGTTACCGCCAGCGCAAGCGTGGAGTCAAGGCCGCCTGAGATTCCCAATACCGCCTTTTTTATATTTGTGTGCTTTAGCCTTGTCACAAGGCCTGTGGATTGTATGGAAAGGATTTCTTCGCAGCGCTCGGTTAAGTTTTCCCTATTTTGCGGCACAAAGGGAAGGGGTGAGAATTTGCGGATTAGGTTTAGTTCTTTAACAGGCAGGGTAAAATACACTTCATTATAGTCATTTTCTTCAATGTCAAAGGTGTTAAGCCTTGCCCGCTCAAAGGAGATTTTATCAAGGTCAATGTCGGCATAAATGGTTGTTTCTTCAAAGGGCTTGGATTCGGCCAACAAAAGCCCGTTTTCGCAAATTAAATTGTGGCCTGAAAATACCAAATCCGTTGTGGATTCACCGCTGCCTGCGGAGGAGTAGATAAAGGCAGATACTGTTTTTGAGGAGTGGATTTTGGCAAGATCCCTCCTGTATCTTGCTTTGCCTATGAGTTCATCGCTTGCGGACAAATTTGCTATAACCGTGGCCCCCCCCTTCGCCAAATCACATGATGGCGGGGCGCTCACCCATGAGTCCTCGCAGATTTCAACGCC
>JAAYMJ010000110.1 GCA_012521455.1 Clostridiaceae bacterium | reverse complement strand
CCGAATTTTTTATCCTTAAGCCTGTTATACAAAAGCCCGCATGAAAAGCCGTAGAAGGTAAGTTCCACCACCATGAAGGGAAGGCGCTGTATCTGGGGCATATTGGTGAACAAAAAGCTTAAAACGGGGGAAATTATGCCCAAAACCGCGCCATAGGCGGGGCCTATGATAAAGCCCGCCAAAAACACGGGTATGTGCATGGGCAAAAATATCTGCCCGGGGTTTGGAAGGCCCGAAAAGTGGAAAGCCTGGGGCAGTAGAAGCGCCGCTGCCAGCAAAAGCGCCCCTGCGGTAATTTTTTTAGCACCTGTTTTCATGGCTTACACCAACAATTTATCAAGTTCTTCCTGAAGTTTTGATAAATCTTCCCTTATTTTTAGGCCCTGCGGACATTTTTCCTCGCACTGGCCGCATTGGATGCAGTTTTTAGCCTTTTCTTTTTCGTTTAGGCTCCTCCACTCCCACCTTGTGTGGCCCTTGTTTTCATAAACCCCGTAGGTATTCCAGATTCTGAAGTTTCTCGGGATATTTACGCCGGCAGGGCAGGGCATGCAGTAGCGGCATTCGGTGCAGCCGTTTTTAACCCTTGAGCGCATAAGGTGTGTCACTTCTTCCACAGCCTTTTGTTCTTCCTCTGACAGGGGCTCAAAGTTTGTGAAGGTGTCAAGGTTATCCAACACCTGATTTATGGTGGACATGCCTGAAAGCACAACTTTTACGCCTGGAAGGCTTCCAACATACCTCATTGCCCATGAGGCCATGCTTTTATCAGGTTTTAATTTTATGAAGGGCTCCCTTACCGCTTCGGGAATTGAGGCAAGGGACCCGCCTTTTACGGGTTCCATGATTACAACGGGAACACCCATTTCTTCGGCTAGTTTATAGCCCTTCATTCCCGCCTGTTCCTCGGTGTCCATATAGTTTAGCTGGATTTGGCAAAAATCCCACTGGCGGTCTTTTAGGATTTCTTCAAAAGCGCTGTAACTGTCGTGGAAGGAAAAGCCGTAGTATTTGATTTTCCCTTCTTCCTTTAGGGATGCCACATAGTCCACAACCCCTAATTCCTTCATTTTGTTGTAGCTGTTTCTTGATAAAGAGTGGAGCAAATAAAAGTCAATGTATGTAGTGCCAAGGCGGTTTAGCTGTTCGTTAAAAATCCTTTTTGCGTCATCGATGGATTTTACGTCCCAGCAGGGAAGTTTTGTGGCAACAAAGAGTTTGCTCCTGTCGTGCCTCTTTAGCACTTTTCCCACAAAGGTTTCGCTTTCCCCGTTGTGGTAGGGGTATGCGGTGTCTAGGTAATTTACCCCGCCTTTTATTGCCTCGTCAATCATGGCAAAGGATTTTTCTTCGTCAATTTTTCCCTCAATTGTGGGAAACCTCATGCAGCCAAACCCCAAAAGGGATACTGAAACACCTAGTTTTTCCATTGTCCTGTATTCCATATAATCACCTGCTCAATTAAATTTTATATATTATAATAATACTGGTATTTTTTAAATAGTCAATAATTAAATATAAAAAAGTCACGTTCAAAAGACGTGACTATTAAAATTACTGTGTTCCAAACAGCCTGTCCCCGGCGTCCCCTAAACCTGGCAGGATATAGCCTTTGTCGTTTAATCTTTCGTCCAATGCGCCGCAGTAGATTGTAACGTCGGGATGGTCTTTGGTTATTCTTTCAACACCTAAAGGCGCTGCCACAATGCACAAAAGCTTTATCTTCTTTGCTCCCCTTTGTTTAATAAAGTTTATCGCCGCGCTTGCCGAGCCGCCTGTCGCAAGCATGGGGTCAAGAACGAAAACCTGCCTTAAATCCAAATCCGAGGGAAGTTTGCAGTAGTATTCCACAGGCTCTAGCGTGTCATGGTCGCGGTAAAGGCCGATATGCCCTACTTTAGCGGTGGGAAGAAGGGATAAAATCCCGTCAACCATGCCAAGGCCCGCCCTTAAAATCGGCACCACTGCCACGTCCATAGAAGAAAGCATTTTAAATTCCGCCTCCATAAGGGGGGTGGAAAAGCGCTTCGGGTAAAGGGGCAAATCCCTTGTGGCTTCATATCCAATCAACATTGCGATTTCAGAAACCAAAGTCCTAAAATCCCTGGTGTTTGTATTCTTATCCCTAATCATAGAGATTTTGTGAGTTACTAAAGGGTGGTCCACAATTACTAAATTTGACAAAATTACATCTCCTTTAATGCCCGATTTTTTAAATATTATCCTTTAAATTATATAATAAAAATTAAAACTTGTCCACAAATAAAATTAAATTTTGACAGATTAAATAAAAATAAATAATTTAATTATAAATTATGTTGAGGCAGAAGCGGTAAAATTTTGGGGCGGCTTTTTTATTAAAAAATTTTGGATTTATAAGGCTTTTACTGTAAAGATAATTATATTTGCATAAAAAACCTTTTTAAAATAAATCATGGTTAGAAGGGAATTGAGGATAAGTATTGAATATAATTTTTTTGTATGTATAATAAAGAAAAAACAACTTTTTGGTGGGGGAAATGATTGAGTTAAAAGGAGATTTTGCAACGGCTAAAGTGTTTACGGATAATATTGACGCAGAAACCCAAAAACAAATTGAGACCCTTTTGTGCCAGGATTTTGTCAAGGGCGCAAAAATCCGCATAATGCCCGACTGCCACGCGGGGGCCGGGTGCGTTATCGGGTTTACCGCGAATTTGGGGGATAAGGTAATCCCCAATATTGTGGGGGTGGACATTGGCTGCGGCATGCTTTGTGTTGAGCTTGGAAAAGCAAAAATTGATTTGGAAGATTTGGATAAAATTATTTACAGCCATATCCCCAGCGGGAGGAATGCCCATAAAAAGATTGTTTATGAGTTTGAAAAGCTAAAGGACTTATTGGTATATAACAGTTTAAAAGAAAAGTCATGGATTGAAAAAAGCGTTGGCACATTGGGAGGGGGCAACCACTTTATTGAGGTAAACAAAGACGATGGGGATAATTTGTATTTGGTAATACATTCAGGCAGCCGCAATTTGGGAAAACAGGTGGCGGAAATTTATCAAAATATCGCGGTTGAGCTTTTAAGCGGGAAAGAGGAGTACCTGAAAGAAAGGGAAAGGGTAATAAATGAATACGGCGGCTCTAAAAAGAAGATTAAAAAAGCACTAAAAGAGCTTGAAAAAAAGTACAAGGGGGAAAAGCCCAAATACCCTAAGGATTTGTGCTATTTGGAAGGGGAATGGAAGGACAGGTATCTTAACGATATGAAAATCTGCCAGGAGTACGCCCGGATAAACCGCAAGGTTATGGCGGAAATTATTTTGGATAAACTTTTTGGGAAAAAGCTTTCCGGTTTTCCCCATTT
The DNA here is from genome assembly GCA_012521455.1 of Clostridiaceae bacterium. GTDB lineage: Bacteria > Bacillota > Clostridia > UMGS1883 > JAAYMJ01 > JAAYMJ01. The sequence continues at coordinate 849 of JAAYMJ010000110.1, read as the reverse complement.
TGAAACCATACACAACTATATAAACTTTAACGACAACATTATAAGAAAAGGGAGCGTTTCGGCCTACCGCGGGGAAAAGGTGTTAATCCCCATTAATATGCGGGACGGAAGCCTCATTTGCCAAGGCAAAGGCAACCCCGACTGGAATTATTCCGCGCCCCACGGGGCGGGAAGGATTATGAGCAGGAATAAAGCGCGGGAAGTTATAAATTTGGAGGACTACAAAAAATCAATGAGCGGCATTTATACCACAAGCGTGAATTTTGACACCATTGACGAGGCGCCCTTTGTGTATAAGCCCATGGAGGAAATCGTGGAAAACATAAAGGACACGGTGGATATCATAAAAGTGATAAAGCCAATTTACAATTTTAAAGCGGCGGAGTAGCGAAAGGACGGGCATAAATTTTTAGAAAAACAAAAAAAGAAAGGATTTTTAAATCCTTTCTTTTTTATTTTATTTAAAAAACGCCAAATATCCTTTGTAGGTCATGTAAACGTCAAGCTTTGAAGTGAGCTCAAAGGGCGCGTGCATGGATAAAACCGGTGTGCCGCAGTCTAGGGTTTCGTGGCCTAGATTTGCCACAAACTGCGCTATTGTACCGCCGCCCCCTGCGTCAACTTTGCCCAGCTCGCTGGTTTGCCATATAACATTGTTTTCGTTAAAGATGTTTCTTATTTCTGCCACAAATTCCGCGCTGGCGTCATTTGAGCCGCTTTTACCGCGGGAGCCTGTGTATTTGCTCATGGCAACCCCATAGGATAGCATTGAGGTGTTCCTCTTTTCCGAAACTGAAGCGTAGGCGCTGTCAAAGGCCGCGGTAACGTCGGCGGAAAGACACTTTGAAT
>JAAYMJ010000109.1 GCA_012521455.1 Clostridiaceae bacterium | reverse complement strand
CACAGAGGGGCTCCTGCTTTTGACAAATGACGGACAAACTGCCCACAAGCTTTTATCCCCGTCTAAAAAGGTGGATAAAAAGTATTATGTTAAAGTCAAAGGGAGCCTTACGCAGGAAGATGTCAAATCCTTCAACGAGGGGATTTTGATAAATGGCGGGTATACCACAAAACCCGCAAATTTAGAGATTATAAAAAGCGGCGAAATAAGCGAAGCCTTCGTTACGTTAAGGGAAGAGAAATTCCATCAGGTAAAGCGGATGTTTCAGGCGTTATCAAAGCAAGTGGTATATTTAAAACGGGTTGAGTTTGCGGGGCTAAAACTTGACGAAAGCCTGTCACCGGGCGAGTTTAGGGAATTAAGGGATGATGAAATAAACAGGATTTTATCATATGGTCAATAGTGCTAAATAAATAAAATAATTTTGTATAAAAAGAGAATATTCAACATTTTAATAGTATGTTATACTAAACTAGTATTATTTTGATGTATTTTTTCAGGGAGGTATAATAAATGGCAAGTTTATCTTTAAGACATATTTATAAGAGATATCCCAGCGGCGTTGAAGCAGTAAAGGACTTTAACTTGGAAATTAAAGATAAAGAGTTCATTATTCTAGTCGGACCTTCAGGTTGCGGTAAATCAACAACATTGCGTATGATTGCAGGACTTGAAGAAATCACGGAAGGTGAACTTTATATCGGCGATAGACTAGTTAATGATGTTGCTCCAAAAGACAGGGACATTGCGATGGTTTTCCAAAACTATGCGCTTTATCCCCATATGACAGTTTTTGAAAACATGGCATTCGGTTTGAAATTAAGAAAAGTTCCAAAGGACGAAATCAGAAGAAAAGTAGTTGAAGCTGCGCGCATTTTGGATATTGAGCACTTGCTTGACAGAAAACCGAAGGCTCTATCCGGGGGTCAGCGTCAACGTGTGGCTTTGGGCCGTGCTATCGTGAGGGAACCCAAAGTGTTCTTAATGGACGAACCGCTATCCAACCTTGACGCTAAATTGAGAGTTCAAATGAGAACTGAAATAGGCAAACTTCATCAAAGGCTTCAAACAACATTCATATACGTTACCCACGACCAGACCGAAGCTATGACAATGGGTACAAGAATTGTTGTTATGAAAGACGGTATCATTCAACAAGTTGACACACCTCAGGAACTTTACCTAAAACCATGCAATATGTTCGTTGCAGGATTTATCGGAAGCCCGCAGATGAACTTCTTCACCTGCCGTGTTGACAAAGCAGGGGATCACCTAAATATTGCGTTTGGAAAAGCCAGAATCCCTCTTCCGCCGGAAAAAGCGGCTAAGATCCCGCAAGAACTATATGATAAGGAAGTAGTAGTGGGTATCCGTCCTGAAGATATTTATGATGACGCTGAATCACTACAAAAATTTTCCGACAGCCAAGTTAAAGCAAGCGTTGAACTTGTTGAAATGATGGGCGCGGAAACCTACCTATACCTAAATATCGAAGGCGAAAACTTCACAGCAAGAGTTGCCCCAACAAGCAAATCCAGACTAGGCGACGACATTATCGTTGCATTTGACCCGAATAAATTCCATATCTTTGATAAGGACACTGAAAAGACAATTACTAACTAATAATTAGGTAAAATTGAACATAATATGAACTTAACATAAAATGTACTTATCTTAAAAACAAAAATCCCCAAATTAAATTTGGGGATTTTTTTGTTTCTTGTGTAATGGTATTTGAGCCAAAGACGCGCGCGGCTGCATTAATGGCAAAAAAATGAAAAACCCCCGTTTTAGGGGATTTTTTGTAAGTAAAAATATTCCAATGCCTGTGCTTTTATTCCTTTTCAAAGACACAAACCACCATTTTCACAAACAATTCTTTTACAAAGGGCAGTTTTGCCAAGGGCGACAAGAAACTTCTCAAAGGCACTTCTTTATAATAGGCAATCTTAAAGGGGGTTTGCTTTAAAATGCGGGAGAAACGCTTTATGGTCATTTTATTGATATATGAAAAATACTCATTCCCGTTTTCATCTTTTGAAATCCTAAAGTCAATCCGCTTCTGCCCGTCGGGCAAACCTTTTACCAGTTCCTTATATGAAGAAATCAAAACTTTGTCTGAAAAAAACAAATGTACCCATGGTATATTTATAGCGTCGGACAAATGTGCGCCGAAGGGGTGGTGGTAGGGGGGGAAGTTAACAAAAAGCCTGCCGCCCTTTTTTAACACCCTGAAACATTCGGACAACACTTTTTGGGGTTCTGCCACATGTTCCATGGCGTCATTCATGATTATGGTATCAAAATATTCATCATCAAAAGGCATATCTGCGGCGTCTCCCGCCACAAATTCAAATTTATCCAAAAGACCAAGGCTTTTTGCCAGCTTATTTGCTTCATCCCCGTATGACGCTAAAACATCAATCCCGTAAATTTTTTCACAGCCGCATTTGGCATAATACATTGTTTTGCCCCCTGCGCCGCAGCCTATGTCCAATACCACTTTATTTAAAAACATATCCTCTTTTGTGGTAAAATCAAGATAAAACATGATTGTTTTTCCGCCCATTTCATACTGCCACTGGGCATAACTTTTTGTGCCGTCGTTTTGAAGGTTAAAGGGATGAACCTGTTTTGGAAAAAGGTTATTTAATTTTAAAAGGATTTTTTGATTCATGCTTTCACCCGACCAAATATAATTAGTTAAAATTATATCACAATGATAATTAATATACAACCATAAATTGCCTCAATTTCTAGCGGTGTACTATAATTTAACTATTTATACAGCAATCTACAAATTATTTAAAAAAACTATTGAAAACAAAACTATAACCTGATAATATTAACAAAAGGAGCAGTAAGGAGAGACGCAAATGATATATTTGGTGCTATTTTTACAAGTGATATTACTGGTTTTAGGTCAGACTCTTTGGAAGATAGGCATTAGCAAAATCGGGCAGCTTGACAGCATTAAAGCATATATATCACTGTTTAAAAGCCCGCAGGTTTTGTTGGGAATGTTATTGTTTGCGGTAGCGTCCCTAACATGGTTTTATATTTTGTCAAAAATGCCTTTGAGCAAAGCCTATCCTTTCGAAAGCTTGACTTATGTTTTAGCTCTCTTTGTGGGGTTGTTTATTTTTAAAGAACAAATCCCCTTGCAAAGATGGATAGGGGTTATTTTTATTGTTATCGGCTCATATTTTGCGTGCAAATAAAATAAAGGGAAGGTATTTGTATGATTTTATCAGGCAGGGAGATAAAAAGAAGGTTAAATAAAGAAATTATCATAGAACCGTTTAACGAAAGCCAGCTTAATCCAAACAGCTACAATTTAAGGCTTCACAATGAGCTTTTGGCTTATGAAGATGATGTTTTAGACATGAAAAAGGAAAACAAAGCAAAAAAAATCATTATCCCGCCGGAAGGGCTTTTGCTTGAAAGCGGAAGGCTGTATTTGGGAAGAACCTTGGAATACACTAAAACCGAGGGGCTGGTGCCCATGCTTGAGGGAAGAAGCTCGGTAGGCCGCCTTGGCCTTTTTGTCCATATTACCGCGGGATTTGGAGATGTGGGCTTTGCGGGATACTGGACATTGGAGATGTTTTGTATCCAGCCCATAAGGATTTATCCTTATGTGGAAATCTGCCAGATTTATTATCACAGCATTGAAGGGGATTTTGATACATATAAAAGCGGGAAATACCAAAACAATACGGGTATTCAGCCGAGTTTGTTATTTAAGGATTTTGAAAAAGAAGTGAACAAATAGTTTGTTATTACATTTTTTGTAAATTATGGGTTTAGATGTTAAATATTGAATTGACTTTTAGCAGTGTAAATGCTATACTTAATTTGTGTTTGAATAGGTATTATTCTAGGAGGTGGTAGTTATGCATGGTTATTATTTCATCATAAAAAGGTTTATAGATTTAGTACTTTCTTTAATTGGTATAATTGTTCTGTCACCGCTATTTTTAATAATCGCAATTCTAATAAAATT
>JAAYMJ010000108.1 GCA_012521455.1 Clostridiaceae bacterium | reverse complement strand
GCGGTTGGGGATTTTCAAAGCTATAAGGACACGCTAAATGAGGTTTTGCAAAGCGTGGTTGTTTTAATGCTTCCCATGACTTTTGGGTTTATCTCCATGCGGGTGCCGCTTTTGGATTTTTTAGTAAAGTACGGAAAAGTCACGGCAAATGACGTCTCCTTCGGGGCCTCCCTTTTGGCCCTTTACTCCATAGGGATTTTGGGAATTAGCTTTAAAGAGATATTGGACAGGGCCTTATATTCAGTAAAGGACACAAAAACCCCGGCGGTTACGGGGGTTATTGTCATGCTTGTAAATGTCTCCTTAAGTTTGGTTTTTATCACCTTTATGAGGGAACGGGGGATTGTCCTTGCTTATTCCGTTTCCGCGCTGGTGGGGGCATATGTGTTATTTAGAAGATTAAAAAGAAAAATCGGGCAGTTTACAAAAAATTTAAAGCTCACGTTTTTTAAATGCGCTACGGCGTCCGTTTTTATGTTTTTGGCGGTTACCCTTATAAACGAGCTTTTGGCTAATTTGCCCGATGTGTTTTTGTACAGGCTGGTAAAGCTCTTTATACCCGTGCTTGCGGGAGTGATAGTTTATTTTGTCCTATGCAAGGTTTTTCATGTCAGGGAAGTGGATTTAATCTATGAAAAGATAAAAGGCGCAATTTTTAGGAAGAAGTGATGATGTTGAAGTTATTGCGAAAACTTTGGTTTATATTTTCATATTTTGGCTACTACCTTTTTGCAAGGCACCTGCCCGAAAGCGATCTTCCTTACAGCTTTGGCTCAAAGTACATACGCCGTTTTTTCGCAAAAGGCTGTTTTAAGAAAATGGGCAAAAACGTAAACATCGAGCATGGGGCGTTTTTTGCCTCAGGCAGGGAAATTGAAATCGGGGACAATTCGGGCCTTGGCATAAACTGCAGGGTAACGGGGCCATTGGTAATTGGGAATGACGTTATGATGGGGCCGAATGTTATGATTTTTACCCAAAACCACAAAAACGACAGGACCGACATTCCCATGCGGCTTCAGACCGCCCCGAAACAGCCTGTGAAAATCGGGGACGACGTATGGATTGGCGCAAACGCCATAATCTTGCCGGGGGTTACCATTGGAAATGGCGCCATTATCGCGGCAGGCTCGGTTGTGACAAAGGATGTTCCCGACTATGCGGTGGTTGGCGGAAACCCGGCGAGGATAATAAAGTATAGGATAAAAGTATAGGATAGAGGTAGCTAGGGATGAATATTCTATATCTAATTAACCATGCGGGCAAAGCGGGAACTGAAAAATATGTAAAGAATTTAATTGACGCGTACCACAACAAAAAGGCTGCGTGCTTTTTTTGCTATAATGAGGAAGGGGAACTGTCGCAAAGCCTAAAGGAAAAAGGTATACCCCTTTTTCAGGTTAAAATGACATCCCCGCTGGATTTGAAGGCGGCATATATAATCGCAAGGATTTGCAAAAAACACCATATTGACTTTATCCACACCCAGTACCCGCGGGAGAATTTTATTGCGATACTGTCAAAGCTTTTTTGGCCAAAAACAAAAGTTATATACACCTGCCACCTGACTTTAAAAAACAACTTTATATGGCGCGTTTTAAACCGCATTTTTACCCCCTTTAACAAAAAAATTATCGCGGTTTGCAATAACGCCAAAGAACTTTTAATTGAAAACGGGGTAAAAGCTGATAAAATTACGGTGATATTTAACGGGATTAGGCCTTCAGAAAAAATAAAATCCAATGAATTTAAAAAGGAATTGAATATTAATGATGACACCGTGCTTATAAGCATTCTTGCAAGGTTTTATTTTTCCAAAGGCTTGGATTTTTTAATTGACTCAATAAAGCTTGTAAAAAATGAGTCAAAAATCCCCTTTGTTTTGGCAATCGCGGGGGACGGTGAGGACTTTGAAAAGATAAAATCAAGGGTTGAAAATGAAGGTTTGGAAGATTGCGTAAAACTTTTAGGATATATAAAGGATTCTGATAAGCTTTTGGCTTCAACGGATATATACTTAAACAGCTCAAAATGCTACGAGGCATTAAGCTTTGCGGTCCTTGAGGCCATGAGCCACAAAATCCCCGTGGTGTTAACCGATGTCGGGGGAAATCCCGATATAGTGCGGGGGGAAGAAGATGGGGGTTATTTGGTGCCTTACGGTGACGCGGATTTATACAAGGACAAAATCCTAAAGCTGATAAATGACCCAAAATTAAGGCAGCGTTTGGGGGAAAATGCTTACAACACCGTGAGGGCTAAATTTAACTTGGATAAAATTTTAGAAGACACTTTTAGAACATGCTATGAAGAATAACAAAGAGAGGGAGAAGGAAATGATTATTGACAAAAAGGGAAAAGTTTTTGGGAAAATTAACATCATTGATTTGTTGGTGCTGCTTTTAATCATCGGCATAGGTGTGTTTTTCGGGCTTAGGATGAACTCATCCGGTTCGCAAAGCGGCGGGAAACAGACAATTGTCATGAAGTACTACATTGAAGAAGTTAACGATTTTGTCATCAACAGGGTAAAAGTGGGCGACGCCCTTTTGGACGACGGAAGGAACGTGTCTTTAGGGAAAGTTACCGATGTTGAGATTATGCCTTCAGTAAGCTGGGGCATGACGGATGAAGGGGAATACAAAAAAAGCGAAAGGGAAGGTTTTTATTCCGCGATTATTACAGGAGAAGTGGAAGGAACCATATATGAAAACGGCGCGATTATAAATGCGTCAAAGTATGCCGTGGGCCACACCTTTGTTTTGAAAGCCGGCGACGCAAAGCTGTATTTGCGCGTTTATGACATTTCTGTAAAAGAATAATAAAAGGTGGGCTTTTATGTTTACAGAAAGTATTTTTATAAAGCTACTATTAAAGTTAAACGAAGTCTTTAAAGACAGCATGTTTTATAAAACCTTAATTAAAATTTTGGGTTTTTTCTATTACGCGATTATAAACAGCTTCCTCTTTACCCCTTTTAGGAAAAGGGAAAAGAAGGATTATACTGAAAGCTCAATATTCTATAGCGCGATAAATTCCGTACTTAACTTTTTTTATCTTCCCCTAAAGAGGTTTTATTATTTTGTAAGGCGGGTATCAGAAGGAAGCATTACCAAAAAGATATGCGACCTTGGCCAGACAAGCGTAATCTTAAAGCCTGAAATCCTCTGCGGGCTTTTGATAATGTTAATGTTTATTGTCCCCCATGAGAGATGGAACAATATTTACGCGCTGGGCGTTTTGTTTTTGGTATTTTTAGTCTTTTTGTTCCAATCTTTTAAGGACCAGGACTCAAGGGCGGATGTTAAAAGCATTCATCCTGCGTTTTTCATCTTTATGGTGTCTTCCATAGGAGGGGTTTTATTTTCCTTTGACGTAAAGGACAGCATAAGGATATATATTTTTTACCTGATTTCATTTTTGTTTGCCATAATTTTAAGCTACTTGTTATCAAGCATTGGAAGGATAAATAAATTTGTCGGGGTCATATATCTTGCGCTCATCATCACAAGCCTTTTTGCCATATACCAGGGGATTGTGGGAGTGGAAGTTGACGTGACCCTTACCGATATGGAAGTAAACGAGGGCATGCCGGGAAGGGTTTATTCCACTTTTGGAAACCCCAATAACTATGCTGAATTTATCATAATGTTTACCCCCTTTGCGGCGGCATATGCCCTAAACCAAAAAGGCGCAAAGCGGATTTTGACGCTTTTGGCGTTATTTCTTCCCGTTTACGCCCTGGTTTTAACCTATTCAAGGTCGGGGTGGCTTGCCTTTATCTTCGCGGCGGGGCTGTTTATACTGATGTATGACTATAAACTTTCCATATACCTTGTGCTTTTTGGCCTTGCGTGTTTGCCATTTTTGCCCGACACGGTATTGGCGAGGTTTAAAACCATCGGTGACATGCGGGACTCATCCAACGCGTACAGGCCTTATATCTGGGAAGGGGTCATAAACATGCTAAAGAGCTTTCCCATAACGGGAACAGGAATAGGGCCGGGGAGTTTCCAGTCCATTTACCCGTCATTCGCAAATCCTTTGGCGCTGACCGCGCCCCATTCCCATATGCTGTTTTTGCAAGTCTGGGTTGAATGCGGGATTGTGGGGCTTATATCCTTTTTAGCCTTGATAATAAATACGGTAAAAAAAGCATACAGGTATATTTTTGTGGTGAAAAACCAGGAGATAAAAAATATGGTGGCGGCCTCAATCTCGGCAATTGGCGGGATAATGCTTATGAGCGTCGCGGAATACCCGTGGTTTTACCCAAGGGTTATGTTTGCGTTTTTCATTATGCTTGGCATGATTTTTGCGGTGTTAAAACTTGCAAAAAACGAGGCTGCCATTAGGGAGTGATTTCATATTAAGGTTTTGCATGTTATTTCAGGCGGGGACTCAGGCGGGGCAAAAACCCATGTTTTTGCCCTTTTGGATGAATTGAAAAAATATATCGGGGTAAAAGTGGTCTGCTTTGTAGACGGCGTGTTTTACCGCGAGATAAAAGAAAAGGACATTGATTTGGTTTTCTTAAAACAAAAAAACAGGCTGGACTTGTCGGTGGTGGGGGGAATTAAAAAAATCATTGAGGAAGAAGGCTTTGACATTCTCCACGTCCATGGGGCAAGGGCCAATTTTGTCGCTTCGTTTTTAAAAGGGCGGATAAATATCCCCATAATTACCACCATGCACTCGGACTATCGCTTGGATTTTGACACCCCTTATAAAAAATTGGTTTTTACCAACCTGAACCGCATAGCTTTCAGGCTGATGGACTACTATGTGGCAGTTTCTAACGACTTTAAAAACAGGCTTATCCACAGGGGGTTTAGGCCCAATACCATATACACAATTTATAACGGCATTGATTTTGAGCAGGAGCCGCAGTTCCAATCCAAAGAGGAGTTTGCAAAGAGGTTTAATATACCCCAGGACGGCAAAACCAACATTGGCATTATCGGAAGGTTTGACAAGGTAAAATCCCATGATGTGTTTATAAAAGCGGCGCTTTTGGTTTTGAAAGAAAATAAAAACGCAAGGTTCCTCTTTGCCGGGGAAGGGCCGCTTGAGAACACTTTGAAGGCTATGACAAAGGGGTATGAGGAACATTTCGTGTTCTGCGGGTTTGTAAAGGACATTTATTCCTTTATTAATTTTATAGATATAAATGTGTTAACCAGCAAAAGCGAAAGCTTCCCCTATGTGCTCTTAGAAGGGG
>JAAYMJ010000107.1 GCA_012521455.1 Clostridiaceae bacterium | reverse complement strand
GAACTCTCAGGATTAGGGGTGGTGGCGCAGGTAGACGGGAAAAAAGTGGTTGTAGGCCGCAAAAAACTGCTGGATGATGAAAACATACCATGCAAAGAAGTAAACGACACCGCTTTATATGTAGGGGTTGACGGGAATTTCGCGGGCGCGATAACTTTTACCGATACCATAAAGGAAAACGCGCAAAAAACAATACAAAAACTCCATGACCGGAAAATTAAAACCATGATTGTGTCAGGGGACAGCGAAGGGCCCGTGAAAAATACAGCCAACGCTTTAGGGGTTACAAATTATCACCACAGCCTCTTTCCTGAGGATAAGTTAGAGATTGTAAAATCCCAAAAAGGGACGGTGGCCTTTGTGGGTGACGGGATAAACGACGCGCCGGTGCTAGCCGCAAGCGATATCGGAATAAGCGTGGGCACAATCGGGCAGGACGCGGCAATTGAGGCAAGTGACGCCGTAATCATGGGTGATGACCCGGTTAGGATAATTTCAGCCATTGACAGCGCGAAAAAAACCATGAGGATTACAAGGCAAAACATAATCTTTGTGCTTTTAGTGAAATTTTTAGTCTTGGCATTAGGCGCGGCAGGTATTGCGAATATGTGGCTTGCGGTATTTGCCGATGTGGGCGCCTTGTTAATCGCGGTGCTAAACACCTTAAGAATTATCTTTTATAAATGTAAAACTGTTGAGGTTTGAAATATTTGGGTGTATAATTTATAAAAAAAAGGAGGCACAAATATGGCACTTTTGGAAATAAAGCCACAGGAAATCAAGGAAAACACCTTTCAATTAATCGGCAGGGATTTTATGCTGGTTAGCGCCATTAAAAAGGACGGCTCAATTAACGCCATGACTGCTTCATGGGGCGGTTTCGGGGTTATGTGGGACAAAGACGTGGCCTTTGTGGTAATCAGGCCCCAGCGCTACACCAAAGAATTCGTTGACGAGGCGGACACCTTGTCCTTGAGCTTTTTTGACAACTCTTTTAAGAAAAACTTTGCCTACTTTGGCACCGTTTCAGGAAGGGATGAGGACAAAATTAAAAAGACGGGCCTTAGCTATGAAAAAGTCCTTGACGCCCCGGTATTTGAAAACGCCCGCATGACCATAATCGGAAGAAAACTCTTTGCCCAAAGTTATGATGAAAACGCGTTCATTGACAAAGGGATAGTTTCAACATACTACAACAGCAAAGATTTCCACACCCTCTATATCGTAAAAATTGAAAAAGTGCTATTAAATGAATAAAAATTTTAGCGCGGCTTCGGGCCGCGTTTTTTATGGGTATGTTGAAAAAAGCGCAATTTTTGGGTAATATAAATAAGGGTGATGGTATGTTTTTTATAGGAGTATTCGGGATAAACCAAAAAAGCGATTTGGTTTGCGAAAAACACGGGATAATCTGCCCCATATGCGGCGCATACGGAAGGTATGAGGTGTATAAGAACTACAATTATTTTCACATATTTTTTATCCCCACCTTCAGATGGGGCAAAAGCTATTTTATAAAAACATACTGCTGCAATAATATAAAAGGGATAAAGGATTCATCAAACGGAAAGCTTGAAAACAATGATTTTAACGTAAGTTATTATGACATTTTATTTGAATAAAAGAAAAAAACATGACTTTGTGGTCATGTTTAAAGTAAATTATTGAGCCTTTTTAAATAAATTCTTTATTTTAAAAACAAAGGTTTTTAAAAAGGAAGAAGGATTGTTATTTTCTTCTTTAGTGCTTATATCTTTTGTGCTTACATCTATATCTTTAGCGTTTTGAGAGGGCGTTTTTTCCAATATATTTTTTAGCTCGTCATCAATATTTATGATAAATACGGAATTTGCGTTTTTAAAAGATGTAATAGCTTTATTGTTCCTTTCCAATGTTATGTGATTT
>JAAYMJ010000106.1 GCA_012521455.1 Clostridiaceae bacterium | reverse complement strand
GGCTGCATTTTAGTAAGCTGGGGCTTTAGGGATATTGAATTCCTGAAAACCCTGGGTGCGAAAATAGTAAATGAACCCGCAGGGATTTTGGCGGAACTTGTAAAACAAAACCCATAAAGCCAAAAGAGTTTGCGGGAGCCGCCCGTTTTTCTAAAAAAGCTCTCCCCTTTTCTTTTTTCAACTGTTAGTTTGAAGTCATGAAAATCCGTATTAACATTTGAAAGAACGGGCGCATTTTTTTATAATAAAGCTTAAATCATTTATAATAAGGGGTATGATAGGATGGCAAAAGCTAACAGCAGGGAGATTTTTGAAAACATGCCTGTTTTAAAAGCCATAAAAACAATGGCAATCCCTACGATATTCATCCAGATAATCATTTTGATTTACAATCTTGCCGACACTTTTTTCATTGGTAAAACCAATAACCCGTATATGGTTGCGGGGGTATCACTGATTTTGCCCCTTTTTAACATATGCGCCTGCATTTTCTGCCTGACGGGCGTGGGGGGCGGCGCGCTGGTATCAAGGCTTCTTGGGCAAAATCGGGAAAACGAGGCAAAAAAGGTCTGCGCCTTTTGTTTTTACCTGTCCATTGTAATTTCCGTCATTTTCTCCTTACTATTCCTTATATTTTTACACCCCATACTAAACATCATCGGGGCAAGTGAGAACACCTACATATACGCAAAGCAGTACGCCTTATGCGTAATAGTTTTCGGGGCAATCCCCACGGTGCTTTCCAATGTTATGTCAAACCTCCTAAGAAGCGTAGGCTTAAGCAGGGAAGCGGGGTTTGGGATAACTTTGGGGGGCTTGTTAAACATTGCCCTTGACCCCTTGTTTATGTTTGTGATTATGCCGCAAGGATATGAAATTCTTGGGGTGGGCATTGCGACACTGCTTTCAAACTGCGCCTCCTGCGCATATTTTTTAGCGGTAAGCTTAAAAATAAAAAACCAGTATGTGATAAATTACGGCATAAAAAACATCCTGCCTGAAAAGGACAGCGTTTTGTCGGTTTTTAATGTGGGCATACCGTCGGCGCTGTCAGTATTATTGTTTGATTTAGACTATATTGTCATAGATAAATTAATGGCAAGCTATCATGACATTGCAATGGCGGCAATCGGGATTGTCTTAAAAGCCGAAAGGCTGCCGCTGAATGTGGGAATAGGCATATGCCAGGGCATGATGCCCATTATCGGATACAATTTTTCGGCAAAAAACCAAAAACGGATAGACGACACCGTAAAATACTCCCTCTTTATAGGCTTAATTGTCAGCGCCGTAAGCATAGTTTTATATGAGTTATCCGCGCATTTTATTATAAAAGCATTTATTTCGGAAGCAAAAACCCTTGCCCTTGGGACTAATTTTTTAAGAATAAGGATACTCGCAACCCCCTTAATGTTTGTGAGTTTCTTTGTGGTCCATGTGTTCCAAGCCTTTGGCGAGGGAAACCTTGCGCTGTTTTTAGGCGTTGTGCGCTGGCTGGTTTTAAATATCCCCATGCTTTATCTTTTAAACTTCCTCTTTGGAATGTACGGGATTGTCTGGGCACAAGTTTGCGCGGATATTTTTACGGTGGTACTTTCATACGGTGTGTATTTTAAATACCAAAAAAACCTCAAGGCCAAAGAATGTAAAATAACCTGTAATTAAAATAAAAGGCATAGGATGTTCCTATGCCTTTTAGATTGTAGATAAACTGGACTTTCGGTGACATCTTACCGTAAGCCTTGCAAGGGCGAACGCTTGCGCCGGGCAAGCCATTTCATAAAAAAAGCCCTGATTTTGTACTTTTGTTTGAGCGTGCCAAAAAAGGCATGGGCGCTGCCTATGCCTTTTTTATACCACTTGGAAAATATAAAATTTTAAATAATCCGTCTCAGGCACATTCCATAAAATAGGGTGGTCGGGGGATTGTTTTCTTGCCTCAATCTGGCGCAGTGACACTTTTGCGTCCTTTGCGGCGCTAATCAGGGTTTTTTTAAATAACTCCTCGGTCATAAAGTGGCTGCAGCTGCAGGTGGCCAGATAACCTCCCCTCGGCAGCAGTTTCATGGCCTTTAAATTTATTTCCTTATACCCTCTTTCCGCGTCTTTTACGGTTTTTCTTGATTTGGTAAAGGCGGGCGGGTCTAAAATTATAAAGTCATAGCTTTTTTTCTTTTCCTGTGCCATCTTTGTCAAAAGGTCAAACACATCCTCACAGATAAAATCCATTTTATCCAAAAGCCCGTTTCGCGCCGCGTTTTCCTTTGCCATATCAATTGCAGTTTGCGACACGTCAACACAGGTTACACGCTCAGCCCCGCCATACGCCGCGTTTAAGCCAAAGGAGCCTGTGTGGCAAAAGCAGTCAAGCACCCTTTTGCCTTTTGCAATCCTTGCCACCGCCGCGCGGTTATATTTTTGGT
>JAAYMJ010000105.1 GCA_012521455.1 Clostridiaceae bacterium | reverse complement strand
TAATAATTTGACGCGAAGAACAAATAAAATTTGCCGTCCCGCTTATAAATCCACGGGGCTTCGGTGTATTTGGAATTAGAAGGTATCCCTTCAATGGTAAGCTCAGTAATATCCGCGCCGTTGATTATACCGTCACCGTTTTTGTCGGTGATGGAAATCATGTCCTCATTTAATTCCACAAGATACAAATTGGAGTTGCCCCACATCATGTATCTTTTTTCAACCCCGTTTTCGTCTTCTTCTACCCATACTGTGGGGTCAAGGTCGTCCCATATAACTTTTCCCGCGGTCCAGCTTGGCTCAATTAGTTTTTGGCTTCCTAACGCGTTTATAAAGGGGCCTGTGGGGGTGTCGGAGATTGCAACGGAAATCCCCGTTGAGTCCTTGCACATAAAGTAATAGTATTTGCCTTTATATTTAATAACCTGTGCCGCCCATGACTGGCTGGCGCTGCCCCACGGGAAATCCGCGGCTTTTAGGGGTATCCCTTCATATTTCCAGTTAATTAAATCTTTTGAGGAATAGCATAGGTAATTGGGCATATTATTTGAAGTCGGCGTTCCCTTGTCCTGCCCCACGTATAAATAAACCGTATCCCCGTCAACTAATGCCGCAGGGTCCGCGCTGTAAACCCTGTTCCCGCTGCCGTCCGTTTTTATGATGGGGTTGTTGGCAAGAACACTAATGTTAAGTAAGAAAATCACAAAAAACGCGGATAATAGGCCTTTTAACGCTCCTTTCATTTTCCACAAACCTTTCTTTTACTAATTTTAAAACTTGCGGTCATAAAAGGGGTTTTTTATTCTTCCCCGCCCCACTTTACCTTGAATTTATAGCTTCCAACCCTGATTAAGTATTCTCCTTGTTGTTTTGGCGCATAAGTGTAGTTTATTTCACCATCTGCGCTGCTTTTAATCACGCCGATATATTCCACGTTTCCGTCCTTGTCCCTAACTTCAAAGAGGGCGTATTTGCCTTCGGGTTTAAAAGCGCCGTAAACCCTGAAACCTTCTTCCGTTACTTCAACATAAGGGCTGAACCTTACCTGTTCAATTAACACAAATTTAGAGTTTTCCTCAGAAAAACCGGTAAGTTCGATTTTCCCGTCAACAATGGTTAAATATTTTCCCGGTGAATACACGCTTTCAAAGGCTATGGAGCCGTCCTCATATGTGTGTTTTATAAAGGTCTGTTTTTGGGCGGTGGCGGTTGAGGCGTCGTCGTCATGAAGGAGTTTTACATGGTTATTGTAATTTGTAATGTAATAGCCCATTTTGTGAACCGCCTGGATTGAAACGTATTCTTTCCCGTCATTTAATTTATATTTCCCCTCAACTATTTCCCACCTGAAGTCGTTTTTGTGCTGGGTAAGGGGCCCAGCGAGGACAAAAGCCCCCATGGGGTATTCCCCGTCTTTTAAGCTGTTTTCAAAATGGGAAAAATAAATCTTTTCGTTTTGGTTTTTGGCGTTAGCGATATGCACCGCTGTCCCGTCTAAGCCTATTGAGCTTTCCACAAGCTCAATTACCCTTCCCTCTTCGTCAAATCGGAGTTCGTCAATGCACACGCTTCTTCTGTACCCATGGCCCTGCTCAAGGGCGCCGGTGTGGTAGAATAAATAGGTTTTTCCTTGAAAATCAATAACCGCGGGGTGGTTTGTGTTGCTGGAGGCGCCCACCCTCATCACAATGCCCTGGTATGTATAGGGGCCGTAGATATTGTCCGCTGTTGCGTAGCTTAATTCTTCACGCCAGTTTGAGGCAAAAAAGAGGTAGTATTTGCCGTCACGCTTATAAATCCACGGGGCTTCGGTAAATTTGGAGTCGGAAGGTATCCCTTCTATGAAAAGTTCCGTAATGTCCGACCCGTTAATTCTCCCGTCGTTGTTTTTGTCGGTGATGGAAATCATGTCCTCATTTAGTTCCACAATATATAAATTGGAGTTTCCCCACATCATGTATCTTTTTTCAACCCCGTTTTCGTCCTCTTCCACCCAAACTGTGGGGTCAATGTCGTCCCAGCTTACTTTTCCGGCAGTCCAGCTTGGGTCGATTAGTTTTTGGCTTCCTAGCGCGTTTACAAAGGGACCTGTGGGGGAGTCGGATACCGCAACGGAAATCCCCGTTGAGTTTTTGCACATATAGTAATAGTATTTGCCTTTATACTTAATAACCTGGGCCGCCCATGAGTCGTTGGCGCTTCCCCACGGGAAATCGCTTGCCTTCAAGGGTATGCCTTCGTATTTCCAGTTGATTAAATCCTTAGACGAATAGCATAGGTAATTTGGCATGTTGTAGCCCGTTGTGCCAATGTCCTGGCCCAGATACAAATAAACCGTGTCCCCGTCAACCAAAGCCGCAGGGTCCCCGCCGTAAATACGGTTTCCTTTGTCGTCAACTTTAACGATTGGGTTATTGGCAAGGACACTAATGTTAAACAGGAAAATCACAAAAAACGCGGCAAAGAATCCTTTTAATGCGCCTTTCATTTTCCTCAATCCTTTCTTTTATTGTTAATTGTAATTATACCACTTCCTTTAGGGATATTCCATAAAATTTTTATATATTGCTAAAATTTGTGCACAAAAAATAAAAAATTTTTTGGGCTTTTCCACAATAACTTAAAATTATCCACAAAAAAACCGCCCGTGGGGCGGTGTTTA
>JAAYMJ010000104.1 GCA_012521455.1 Clostridiaceae bacterium | reverse complement strand
GGAGGAGATTTCAGGAATGATATTTTCCGGGTTTTCCCCAAGTTTTTCAGCGAACTTTGCGACGGTGATGAGAATATCCACGAAGATATAGTGCCGGTACATAAAGGATTTTAAATTTTCAGGATCAATCTGCTTAAAATAATTATCCAAAAATGTCTTGATATAATTTACATCCCCCGAGAGCAAAAACTCATAAACAGTGTCCCTGTCATACTTCATAATGTTTATGGTGTCGGTTTCGTTTTCCTGGTTTTCCGCGTAAATTATGGACCTTTTGCCGTGGAGGTATTTAAAGTTTTTGGCTTTTATCGCGCTTTGATAGGATTTTTTGATGTCGGCAATCCTGTTTGCAACCTTTCCTATAAGGATGGAGTAGTTATAATTGATTTTTTCATCCAGCCTTTTTTTCAAAGTTTCGCAAAACTCTTTAACATGTGCCTTAAGGGATTGCAAATCATCGCCTTTTGCGATTACCACAAGCTGGTCAAAATCCCGCCAGAAGCTTATGTCATACTCTTTTTGGATTTGGTTTACAACGCTTTCCACTTCTGCGTATTCGCTGTTTCCAATATACGCGGTGGGGTCAAGTTCCAAAACAATCACAATAAAATGCTTTGCGATAATGTCTATGTTATATTTTTTGGCGTTTTCAATGGCGTTATACGAGTCAATGGTCCCTTTCACTAAATCGGCCAAAAATTTATTGCGCAAAAAATCAATGTTTAACTCAAACTCCATCTTTATGCCTTCAAGTTTCATTTTTTCGTCTTTTTCCTTGTCAATGACTTTAGCCACTTTTTTCAAGGTGCAGATTAAGTCATCGGCGCTTATGGGCTTAAGAAGGTAGTCGGTAACCCCGATGGAGATTGCCTCTTTTGCGTAGGAGAATTCGTCATGCCCTGACAAAATCACAATTTTTGTATCCGGAAGCGTATTTTTAATAATTTTGCTCAAAGCAAGGCCGTCTAAGAAGGGCATTTTAATATCCGTCACCACAATGTCCGGTTTTGTTTCATTGATTAACGGAAGCGCCATTTCCCCGTCGGGCGCGTCTCCGGCGTATACGAATTCAGTGCTCTCCCAATCTATATTTTTAATTCCTTCCCTGACTACGATTTCATCTTCAACGAAAAAAACCTTATACATAGCACCCTCCTTGAGATACCGTCTGGAGAAATCTGGAACATAGTGTCTTTGTTTCAATTATAACATTTTGACGGTGCATATTCAAGATTTACTTGATTATGCAAATTTTAAATGCTATAATTTACTTAATTTTATATATATTTAAGGGGTGTAAGTATGTCTTTTTATATAAAAGCCTGGGAAGACTCGGTAAATAAAGTAAAAGAAACATCCAAAAGGATTGGCGCAAGCTTTCCCCACGCATGCAAAAACGGTTTTTACGACAACTCATACCCGTCATGGTGGACCAACGGCTTTTGGCCGGGGATTTTATGGCTGATGTACAAGGTTGAAAAAGAGGAAAGCTTTGCCGAAATCGCGAAAGAAGTGGAAAATAAGCTTGACGAGGTAATCCAAAACTACTACGGCATAGACCACGACGCGGGGTTTTTGTGGATTTTGTCAAGCGTTGCCCAGTATAAAATTTTAAAAAGCGAAAAGTCAAAACAAAGGGCCCTTCATGTGGCGAATTTGCTGGCGGGAAGGTTTAACCCAAAAGGCAGCTTTATCAGGGCTTGGAACGGTGAAGGCAAAGAAGGCTGGGCAATTGTGGACTGCCTTATGAATTTGCCGCTTTTATACTGGGCAAGCGAAGAAACCCGCGACCCGAGGTACCGCCATATCGCGCAGGCCCATGCCGACATGGCGCTAAAGTATTTTGTAAGGGAAGACGGGTCAGTTTGCCACATTGTGTCCTTTGACCCGGAAAATGGGGAATTTATCGAAGTTAAG
>JAAYMJ010000103.1 GCA_012521455.1 Clostridiaceae bacterium | reverse complement strand
CCTACATAAAGCCCGGAAGCAGGAATATAAAATAAAAATAAAAAAGCACAGAAACGGCTGTTTCTGTGCTTTTTAAAACCCGAAAAAATATCTTAAAAGAGAATAAAATATTATTACAAATACCGCCCCGTAGCCGCAAGCGGCGTTTACCTTGATTTTGGGCAGTATTTTTTTTGAAAAGAAAAGGTTTACCAGGTAAGATATAATTATGTAAGTTATAAGGGGCAAAAGTATTATAAAAAGCGGGTTTAGCATAAAGGCTTCATAAAACCTAAAATGCAAAACCTCGTGCAGCGCCCTTGTCGCGCCGCAGCCTGCGCAAAAAAGGCCCGTCAGTTTATAAATAACGCAGGGGGGAAAGGGGCTTTTCCCGCTTGCGGGATTTATGGCATAAATTAGCGCCAAAATGAATACCATCCCCGAAAATATGGCGCAGGAGAGGATTTTGTTTTTTATTTTAATATCCATAATAAAACCTGTCATACATATTAAAGGGGAACATTGAGCGCTGTGAGTTGTAAAAATTTATGCCGATTACGGATATTGAAACAATAACCAATCCTATTAATACAGCTAATACTATATTTAAAATCATAAATACCAAAGCTTTGTTTGAAAATCTTTTCGCAAGTTCCAACTGCCCTTCTGCGATAAAGCGCTCACATTCCGCGGCAAAAACAATTGCGCAAATGCCGAAAGGAAAACCAAGAGAGCAGATTAGGGTCACCAAAATTGACGGGATTAGGTAGCTTCTGAGTTTCTTTTCCGCGTATGGGTTATGGATTTCGCCCCTAGTATAACTTGGAGGTGGGACAAAACCGCTGTTGTTTTTTGGCATTTCTTCTTTTTTTGCGGTTTTTTCCTCTGAATATGTAACGCTTTCTCCTGCTGCCACTGCCGCATTTTCCACTTCATCTTTATTGTTTTCTTCTTCCAAATTAAACCCGTTTTTTAATTTGTTTAATAGTTCCTGGGATTCCTTTGAAGGAAGCTCGGCATTGCATGAAATGCAGTTTTTATTTCCGTCCTCATTTAATTTTCCGCACTTTGGGCAATACATTTTTTTACCTCCATGATAATTTTATACAAAAAATTATATTCTACAAAAAATATTAAATTCCTTCATAATTGTTAAAAAATATGTATTAAAAAGCCTTTGCCTGACAAAAATATTTTTGAGGGAAACCCTAAAATTTTTTTGAAACCGCCAATTCACAGAAAAAATCTGGAAATCAAAAAAGTTTTATGATTATTTTAAGCCTTTTTTGCAAATACTTAAAGATGGAATTAGCATTCCATTTTAGTAAGGAGTGAAATAGAATTGGATAATGTAGCATTAGTATTAGTAATTATCGGTGCTTTAAACTGGGGCTCCATCGGCCTTTTTGGTGTGGATTTGGTGGCGACGATTTTCGGCGGGCAGACTGCGCTGGTAAGCCGCATAATTTACACCATTGTAGGCCTTGCAGGGTTATGGTCAATATCCCTGTTGTTTAAAGAAAAGCTGCCGGTTAAAGACTGATATGCGGGATAAAAGCCCTAAAACAAAAGTTTTAGGGCTTTTAATGTGTGTAAAGTTTTTTCAAATTAAGAGAGGGTGTTTAATGGTGGCGCTTTTTATATTATTATAATAGAAAATCCCTGATTTCATCAACACTTTTTGCGTAAAGCACGGCCTTTTCCCCGCCTAAATTTCCCTCATCCCCAAAACCGTAGGAGGCAAAAATGGCGTCAATATTATTCTCCCTTGCCCCGATTAAGTCAAAGACGGTGTCCCCGACCATTACGGCTTTTTCCCTTTTTGCCTTTAATCCATTAATTGCAATATCAATTATTTTTGTCTTGTCGCCGATTTTGCCGTCCAATGTGGCGCAGGAGATAAAATCAAAAAAGCCAATAATATTGTGCTGTTTTAGTATTTCTACGCAAAACACCTCTGGCTTTAAGGAAGCCAAGGCAATTTTAAAATTGTTTTCCTTTAATTTTACGATTAAGTCATACATACCCTCGTAAAGCTCGTTTTCATAAACGCCTGATACCTTATAGCATGAGCGGTATTGGGATAAGGCCTCTTTTGCCTTATCCCAATCCCCCAAAAGTTTAAAAAACACGTCTAAAAGGGGAGGGCCTATATATTCGTTTTCAGACAGGCTAAAATCATCCACGCCATATTCCAAAAGCACTTTTTTTATTGTGTTTTTAATCCCCGACTTAGTGTTACAAAGGGTTCCGTCCATGTCAAATAAAACCGTATCGTATTTTTTCATCAAAACCTCCAAAAAAGTTTCAGTCCGCATTCTTAAGGTAAAAATCCCGCAAAAAGCCGGATTTATTAACATTCTTAATATATAATAGCATAAAAAAGCAAAAAATAAAACTTCTTTTCTTGTAATAATAATAATTGTAGGTTATAATCATAAGGTAAGTATTTACAAAAAATTTAAAGGGATTGGTTTTTGTGGAGATAATTTTTTTGGGGACAGCGGCGGCGGAAGGTATTCCTGCGCTGTTTTGCGAATGTGAAATATGCAAAGAGGCTCAAAGGCGGGGCGGCAAAAACATTAGAATGAGATCCGCCGTGATTTTGGCAAACAGGCTTTTAATAGATTTCGGTCCCGATATGTTTTATCAAAAAATAAAAAACAATCTGGACTTTTCACACTTAAAGCATGTTTTAATCACCCATTCCCATTCCGACCACTTTGACACAACGGCCCTTTGGTTTAGGCACAACCCTTTCTGCCACATAAACGGGGACAAGATGATGACTATATACGGGAATGAAAAAGTGGAAAAGTATTTTTCCTATTCTTTATCAGGGGAAGAGAATAAGCCTTACATAGAGTTTAAAAGGGTGTACAGGGAACAAACTTTTTACGCCGACGACATACAAATCACCCCCCTTCTTGCCCGCCATGCCCCCGATGAGGAATGCTTTGTGTATTACATTGAAATTGAAGGCAAAAAAGTCTTTTACGGAAATGACTCAGGGATTTACCCTGACTCTACTATTGAATTTTTAAAAGGGAAAAATTTAGATTTGGTTATCTTTGACTCAAACACCGCAAAACACAGGGACGGCAAATACCACATGGGAATTTTGGATAACGTGGAGGTCTACGAAAGGTTTAAAGGGCAAGGTACTGTCAATGACAATACCAAAGTAGTCATGACCCATTTTTCCCACAACGGGCAAATGCTCCATGAAGAACTTGAGATTGAAGCACAAAAGTACGGTTTTATAGTTGCCTACGACAGCTTAAAACTTGAAATATAGGTGATATAAATGGATATAATTTTACAGGAATTAGCCCAGGAACTGGGGTTAAAATACTATCAGTGCGAAAACGCCGCAAAATTAATTGATGAGGGAAACACCATTCCTTTTATCGCGAGGTACCGTAAAGAAGCCACAGGCGGAATGGACGACCAGACTTTGCGGCTTTTTTATGAAAAGCTTACCTATTTGAGAAACATAAAGGAAAGAAAAGAAGAAGTAATCCGCTTAATTGACGAACAGGGCAAACTTACAGAGGAAATAAAAAGCGCGGTTCTTGCCGCTAAAACCCTTACTGAGATTGACGACATTTACCGCCCGTTCAGACCAAAGCGCAGGACCAAAGCCACAATTGCAAAGGAAAAGGGATTGGAAGAATTGGCGCAAAAAATACTTGAGCAGGATGGCGCCGACATTTTTGAGTTTGCCAAAAAATTTGTTGACCCCGAAAAAGGCGTAAACACAGTTGATGAAGCCCTTGAGGGGGCGCGGGACATAATTGCGGAAATAATTTCCGACAACGCGGAATTCAGGAAATATATAAGGGAATTCACATATGAAAAAGGGATAATTTATTCCTCCGGCGATGAAAAGAAGGACTCGGTTT
>JAAYMJ010000102.1 GCA_012521455.1 Clostridiaceae bacterium | reverse complement strand
CGTCTTTTTAACCCTTTTTGGCCTTTATGAGCCCATCGTAAACTTCGCGGGGGCAGGCGCAACGGTGCCTTTGAGCGGCTTTGGCTACTCCCTTTGCAAGGGTGTTATGAAAGCCGTAAACGACGAAGGTTTGATTGGAATTATCAAAGGCGGTGTAATGTCAACCGCCGCAGGCATAACCGCGGCGATAGTCTTTGGATATATCATCGCCTTGATATTTAAACCAAAACAAAAATAAATTACCAGTATAAAAAAATGTTCAGGGTAGAAAATATGAGTGTAAAAAGAAACAAATAATAATTACATTTAGGAGGATTTAATATGGCAAGAAACAAACAATTAGTACCAGAAGCTAGAGCAGCTCTTGATAGATTCAAGATGGAAGCAGCAGCTGAAGTTGGCGTTACATTAAAACCAGGTTATAATGGCGACTTAACTTCAAAACAAAACGGCTCTGTTGGCGGACAAATGGTTAAGAAAATGATTCAACAAGTTGAACAGAGCATGATTGGAAAATAAGTAAACTAACTAAATCCCTTCATTCCCTGTGAATGAGGGGATTTTTCTTGTAAAATTTCTATTCTTGTGGTAATATAAAATAAAATTCCAAAGAAAGGAACTGCCATGTTTAACAGAAAACACTTGATTTTTTTGCTTTTAACAATTATCTGGACAGGGTTTATATTTTATCAATCGTCATTAACAGGCGATATGTCGGGGGATTTGAGCGACTCCATTGTTTATGTTATTCAAGGGGCGCTTTCTTACCTACATATCGAGGCCGACCCGCT
The DNA here is from genome assembly GCA_012521455.1 of Clostridiaceae bacterium. Taxonomy (GTDB): domain Bacteria; phylum Bacillota; class Clostridia; order UMGS1883; family JAAYMJ01; genus JAAYMJ01. The sequence goes on along the minus strand of JAAYMJ010000102.1, from coordinate 1,604 downwards.
TCAATTGGGGGCGCTTATAAGAAAACTTGCCCACTTTTTTGAGTTTTTCATTTTGGGTGTTTTACTATATAACACCTTTGCGTCGCGGGGAAGAAAAGAAAGCGCGGTAAAGATAAAAACCCAGTATGGCGGGCTATTTATCGCCTGCTGCGACGAATTAATCCAAGTATACTCCCAAGGCAGGTCCAGCAGTATTTTAGATGTTTTTATCGACTTTTCCGGTGTGATTTTTTCCCTTTTAGTTATAATTTTTATTAGGGGCTTAAGAAAGAAAAGATAAGAGGAAAGCGCGGGCTTTCCTCTTTTTATGATATTATGATTATCAAATGAACGTGGCTTTAGCAGGCTAAACCCCCCCTTTGTTAATCGTGGCTTTTAAAAAATATATGTTGTAATGAAATTTTAGCGGGCGGGGTCATATTTTAGCAGGCAATACTGAGGAAATTGTAAATAAACCCAAAATTAAAAAGGGCGGTTTTAAAAACCGCCCTTTTTTAATTTTTTAATTTTCGCTTTCTTCTTTATCCTTATCCCCAATGCTTAGCACAGCGTTTAGCAAGATACCAAAAATCGCCGCGCCTGCGATACATGGGATTGAGAAACTTCCGAAGGGGATGTTTCCACCGAATTTGTATTGTCCGCCCAAGCCTATAATCATGATACATGCAATTACCGCAATATTTTTAGCGGAGAACATGTCCACTCTCTTTTCAATCATGATTGCGATACCCTGCGCCGCGATTGCGCCGAAGAGATAGATTTCAAGTCCCCCGATTACCGCAAGAGGGATGGAGTAGATTAGGTTCACAAGCGGAGTAAAGAAGCTCATGATCATTGCGATCACTGCCGCGCCAATTATAACGGGCACGGAGAACACCTTTGTAATTGCCATTGTGCTGATGTTTTCGCCATAATTTGTCCCAGCAGGGCCGCCGATAAAACCTGCCACGATATCGCCGATACCGTCGCCGATTAGGTTTAGGTACAATTTTTCAACAAGGTTATATTTTTTGCCGGATTGTTTCTTCTTAGCCAAATCATTTACATAAACGTCAAGCTGGTACATGTGTGCTGTAGATTCCGGGATTGTCGCCAAAGCAATTGGCATGATGGACCATACCGCAAGCCAGCTTGCTTTTGGGAATGTAAATTTAGGAATTTGGAAAATGGCGGTGGAGGAGTCAGCGATTGTCCTGAACATGCTTTCCCCGCCGATTACATAAACCAAACCCGCCACAAGGCAGCCCACACACGCGCCAAGAAGAAGCGGAAGCTGGCTTAAGAACCCTTTTAAGTACTTAGAAAATAGTATTGTTGAAAGTAGTGTGGCAAGGGACACAACCCAAACCCAGCCGGAGTTAAAAATTGTGGGATTTGCGCCTTCTGCCAATGCTTGTGGCGCCGCGTCAGCAAGGGCGTTTCCTGCCAAAGTCAGCCCGATTACCATTGCAATGGGCCCTGTAATTGTGGGAGGAAGGATTCTATCCACCGCTTTTGGCCCGATTGCTTTTACCAAAAAGCCTGCCAAAATGGACACAAAACCGCTCATCACGATACCAAACTGTGCGTATGAAATCGCTTCGCCAGGAAGAGTTATAACCTGG
>JAAYMJ010000012.1 GCA_012521455.1 Clostridiaceae bacterium | reverse complement strand
TTAACTATTGGATTGAGCCTTTGCCCCACTGTGGCATTTCTGAAATCCTGATAATAAATGAGGTTTTCATTGTCGAATTCTATTTTTTTAACCGTTGTCAAGGGCTTTAGTGTCTCAAAGCTTTCGCCTTTCCACACATAAAGGCGCAACTGGTCGCCTAAACTGGAGTTTTTAATTTCAATTGATATCTCGTATGTATTTACACCTGGCACGAGTAAATCCGACTGGGTATGTACATTTACCAATTTGTTATTGTAGTTAAAGTGGGCAAGGGTGGTTTTAACATACCTGCTTTCGGAAGATAGGTTTTCTGCTCTTATTGTTGCTTTCATTTCCCCGTCAGATAGGTATTCGCTGGCAAATTCAGCTGACAAAATCAAAATTTCGTCGTCTAATTCCGGATTTGATGGCACGCTGCCTTCCCCGCCCGCTGTATCAGCTATGGAAAGATTAGTGCAGAAAATCAGGCAAAAAATTAAAACAACCGATAAAAACTTTTTCAAAATGCCCAGCCCTCCTTGGGTAGTTTAGAAAATATTATAACATAAAGACGTTGTTTAGTAAATAAAATTGGGATTTTTAATTTTTAAAAATTGTGTGAAATATTTGTTAGCGCAATAAAAATATGTTATAATCAAAACAAAACGTTTTTGGAGGTTTTTTTATGAAAGCACATCACAGTTTTGCACCAACCCCGCCCCTTGGCTGGAACAGCTGGGATTGCTACGGGGCCAGCGTCCGTGAGGAAGAAGTCAGGCAAAACGCCCTTTATATGAGCAAATACTTAAAAGAATACGGATGGGAATATATTGTTGTGGATATCCAATGGTATGAGCCAAACGCGAAAAGCGACATTTACAACCCCTTTGCCGAACTTGTAATGGATGAATACGGAAGACTTATGCCCTGCGAAAAGCGTTTCCCGTCAAGCGCAAATAAAATGGGCTTTAAGCCTTTGGCGGATTTTGTCCACTCGCTGGGCTTGAAGTTTGGCATTCACATTTTAAGAGGGGTTCCGCGGTATGCGGTGCTAAAACGCCTTCCCGTTTACGGAACAAATTTAACCTGCGCCGATATTTGCGATACTACAAGTTATTGCGAATGGAATACGGATATGTTTGGGGTTGACCCAAATAAAGTGGGGGCTCAGGAATACTATGACTCCATTATTTCATTGTATGCCGAATGGGGCGTTGATTATATAAAAGTTGACGATATAAGCAGGCCTTACAGGAAAGGGGAAACAGAGCTTATTAGAAAAGCGATTGACAAAACCGGAAGGCCCATTGTCCTTTCCCTCTCCCCCGGCGCGGCCCCCATTGGTGAGGCGCAGCATTTAATAAATCATGCCAATATGTGGAGAATGAGCGACGATTTTTGGGATAACTGGAAACAGCTTTATGACACTTTTGAGCTTTGTTCCATGTGGAATGAGAGAAGTACAATTGGGGCTTGGCCTGACTGCGATATGCTGCCGCTGGGAAGGATTGGCATTAGAAGCCACCATGGGGACAGGTATACCCGATTTACAAAAGATGAGCAAATGACCCTTATGGCTCTTTGGTGCATTTTCCGCTCACCTTTAATGTTTGGCGGGGACATGGTTTACAATGACGAATGGACTTTGGGGCTTATGACAAACACTGATTTATTGAGGATGGTAAAGCACGGCTCAAATGTCAGGGAATTGGTAAGGACTAAAAATTACGCCGTTTGGACAAGCGTTGATGATGAAAATAAAAATGTGTACCTTGCCCAGTTTAATATTTCGGAAAATAAGTTAACATTAAAGACATCTTTGGATGAGCTAGGGATCGCTGGCGAAGTTACTATTACTGATGTGTTCAGCAAGGAAAGCAAAAAGGTTTCAGATAAAGTTGTATCCGAAGTCCCACCCCACGGGGTAAAAGCATATAAAATTTTAAAATAGGAAAAAAACCGGTATAGTATTTACTATACCGGTTTTTTAATTTAGATTGGTTATTTACATATTGCATTGTCTTTTCGAAGTCAGCTTAAAAAGCCCATATATGTTTATTTATTTTAATAGATTAAAAGGACGGGATTTCCGTCCTTAAACTTCAAGCTTTATTAAGCTTCTTTTTTGATTACTTCCTTGCCTTTGTAAAATCCACATTCGCCGCAAACGCGATGGGGCAATTTAAATGCCTGGCATTTTGGGCATTTAACCATTCCAGGAATTAATAACTTCCAATTTGCTCTTCTTTTATCCCTTCTAGCTTTGGATGTTTTCCTCTTTGGAACTGCCATAACTTTACCTCCATTCCGCCGCCAGATGCGGCAATACAAAACTATTTTTTAAACAGCTCATCGAGCTTTGAAAATACTGAATTATTGTTTTCTTCATCGCAGGTACAATCTTTGACATTTTTATCTATGCCGCATTTTGGGCAAAGCCCTTTGCAGTTTTTGTCGCACAAAAACCTTATGGGCATATTGTTGTAAATGCTTTCTTTTACAATATCGCTCAAATCCAAAGTTGTACCGCTTACATAAATTACGTCTTCATCAGCTTCTGTTATAGAAAGGGTTTCAAGGGTTTCAAATTCCATTGTGTGTACCAATGGTTTTGTGCAACGGGAACATAAGGCGGCAATTTTCGCTGTGATTTTTAAATCCAGCTCAAATATCTCGCCTTTTGAAGAAACACATCCCGAAACCTTTATTGGCTCAACAAATTCATGTTTTTCGCCGTTGAACTCAAAGGCAGGAAAATTTTCTTCGCCACAAAAACTAATACTTTCCTTTTCCCCGTTTAAAACGGACGCAATATTGATAATCATATCCAACCCCTGCAAAATCCAAACAATATTATATATGCTAAAATACTACTTGTCAACAAAAATATTATTTTTCCTGCTATTTTATACTAATTTTTCTGTTTCTAACGCAATCATTAATTCTTCGTTTGTTGGTATAACCAAAGTCCTGATTTTTGCGTCATCAGTTGAGATGTCAATTTCCTGACCTCGGATTTTGTTCTTTTCTTCGTCAATTTTAACGCCTGCAAATTCAAGGGTTTTTACGATTTTTTTCCTCATTTTGCTGTTGTTTTCGCCAATGCCTGCGGTAAACACAATCGCGTCGCAGCCCCCCATTGCCGCCATATACCTTCCAATGTATTGGGTAACGCTGTATGCGAACATGTCTAGGGCTAATGCCGCGTCTTCGTTCCCTTCATTTGCCGCGTTTTCCAAGTCCCTAAAGTCGCTGCTAATGCCTGAAATGCCTAAAACCCCTGACTTTTTATTCAATATGTCGTTAACTTCAGACAGGCTTATTCCTTCTTTTTGGGCAATAAATTCAACAATCGCGGGGTCAATTGTGCCGCAGCGGGTTCCCATGATAATGCCGTCTAAGGGTGTAAAGCCCATGGATGTGTCAACGCTTTTCCCGCCGTCAACCGCTGTAACGCTGGAGCCGTTGCCAAGATGGCAGGTTATGATTTTTAATTCTTCAATGGGCTTACCCAAAATGTCGGCCGCCCTTTGGGCAACGTATTTATGGCTTGTGCCGTGGAAACCGTACTTCCTGATTTTATGTTTTTTATACATTTCCATTGGAAGGGCGTATAAAAACGCTTTTTTGGGCATTGTCTGATGGAACGCGGTGTCAAATACCGCAACCTGCTTAACATTCGGCATTATTTCCTCGCAGGCTTTAATACCTATCAAATTTGGCGGGTTGTGAAGGGGCGCAAGGCTTACGCACTCTTCGATTGCTTTTTTAACATCCTCGTCAATAACAACCGATGACTTGAAAAATTCACCGCCGTGTACCACACGGTGCCCTACCGCGGAAATTTCGCTCATATCGGAAATCACGCCGTATTCAGGACTGGTTAATGCTTCAATTACTATTTGAATGGCTTGCGCGTGGTTTTTCATTTCCTTATCTATTATAATTTCGTCGCTGTTTAGTGGTTTATGCTTTAGGCGGGAGCCATCTATGCCTATTCTTTCGCACAAGCCCTTTGCCAAAACTTTCCTGTCAGCCATGTCAAAAAGCTGGTATTTTAAAGATGAACTTCCGGCATTTATAACTAAAATTTTCATTTTACCTAATTCAATCCTTTCACCTTTTGAGAAAAACTTATTTTTTTTGGTTTTGCGCCTGAACTGCGGTAATAGCAACTACGCCCACGATATCTTCAGCCTTGCAGCCGCGGGATAAGTCGTTTACAGGCTTTGCAATGCCTTGGGTAATCGGGCCGTAAGCTTCCGCTTTCGCGAGCCTTTCAACCAGTTTATAGGCGATATTCCCTGAGTTTAAGTCTGGGAATATAAATACGTTAGCCTGTCCTGCGATTGGGCTGCCAGGCGCTTTTGACGCGCCAACAGAAGGCACGATTGCGGCGTCTACTTGTAGTTCGCCGTCAAGTTTTATATCGGGCCTTTTTTCTTTCGCAAGGCGGGTTGCTTCAACCACCTTGTCAACAAGCGTGCTTTTAGCGCTGCCGTAAGTTGAATATGAAAGCATTGCAACTTTTGGCTCTTTTTCAACCAATGCGGCAAATGTATCCGCGGATGAAATCGCAATTTCACTCAATGCATCAGCGTCAGGGTTTTCGTTAAGTCCGCTGTCGGCAAATAGGAATATGCCGTTCTCGCCATATTGGCAGTCAGGAACCACCATTATGAAAAACGCAGATACCAATTTTGTGCCCGGCGCGGTTTTTAGGATTTGAAGCGACGGCCTCAATACGTCGGCTGTCGAGTGGGCTGCCCCTGCAACCATACCGTCGGCAAGGTCTTTTTTAACCATCATAACCCCATAGTATAGGGGGTTTTTCATGGTTTCAAGCGCCTTTTCGGGTGTTACGCCTTTAGATTTGCGCATTTCATAAAAGTCGTTCGCAAATTCCTGCAAGTTTTCGGCATTTTCGGGGTTAATAATTTTTACCCCTGAAAGGTCTGCGCCTTCCTGGTTTGCTAATTTTTCAATTTCTTCTTTTTTGCCCAAGATAATTATGTCCGCTATTCCTTCTTTAATTATCATATCTGCGGCTTTAATGGTTCTTACATCAAAGCCCTCAGGAAGAACAATTGTTTTTTTACAAGCTTTTGCACGTTCCTTGATCCTATCAAGAAAGCCTTTCATTTTGTCCTACATCCCCTCTATTTTTAATCAACTACTTTATTATAAACTAAATTTTTAAAAGATACAATATTTAATCTGTAAAATATACAGTGTTTTCACAAAAATCCCTAGTTTATAATATGAAAAATAACAAAATCGGCAAGGATGGCAGAAATAATTTTTTTAATTTACCATCTTTGCCGTAAAATTTTAATTTGTAAACTATAATTAATGAGAAAGTTGTTAAAATTTTAACTTTGCTTGTTCGCTAAATATTGTCCAAGGATTTTTTTAATCATGGAAAAGAGGGAAATCCGCTTTACGTCTTCGCAAGCCACAAGGGGCGAACTGATTATAACCTCATTGTCCACCGTTAGTTTTATTTCGCCGACCCTATCTCCTTTCTTAATTGGTGCCTGCACTTGCTCGGGCAAGTCTATATGGGTTGTTACCGCGCTTTTTTGGGCCTTTTTTACCAATGTTTTATATGAAGTTTCAGCCTCTACCTGAAGTGTTTGTTTTTCCCCTTTGGACACTTTTACTTCGGCAATTTTATCCCCTTTGTTTCCCCCTGCGATTGCGTAGTTTGCAAAGCCGTAGTCAAGTAATGTCCTGGCGGCGTTAAACCTTTCCTGGCTTGTGGGGGACGCCATAATTACCGCAATAAGCTGCATGTTGTCCCTTTTTGCCGTTGCTGATACGCAAAATAGCGCTTTGCTGGTAGATCCTGTCTTTAGCCCGTTTGCGCCGGGATAAAACCTTATTAGTTTATTGGTGTTTGCAAGCTGGAATTGCCCGCCCCTGAGCGAGTCAATCCAAATGGTTGTATACTCGGTGATTTCGGGGTGTTTATTTAAAAGTTCCCTGGACATTAAAGCAACGTCATAGGCGCTTGTTACATGGCCTTCCGCGTCTAGCCCGTTGGTGTTTACAAAATGTGTGTCGTTCATGCCAAGCTCTTTTGCACGCTGGTTCATCATTTCCACAAAGGCTTCCTCGCTGCCCGCAATATGTTCCGCGATTGCCACGCAGGCGTCATTTCCTGAGGCAACGGCAATGCCTTTTAATAAATCGCGTACGGAAATCTGTTCCCCTGCGTCAAGGTAAATTGTGGATCCTCCCATGCTTTTTGCCCGTTCACTGCCTGTGACAATGGTGTCATAGTTAATCTGCCCCGCTTTAATCGCGTCCATAGCCAAAAGCATGGTCATAATTTTTGTAATGCTTGCGGGAGGCAGTTTTTCATGGATATTATGTTCGTATAAAATTGTCCCTGTTTCGGCCTCCATTAGCAATGCTGATTTGGCATTGACCGAAAGAGGCGGAGTTTCTGCGGATACGTTAAAAGTTAAAAATGAAAATAAAAATGTAAAACATATGGCAAAAGAAACTAGTCTTTTCATACGATACCCCTTTTTTTATATATTCTTTTACCATTATGTTTTACATTTTCATCTTAACTATTCAATAATTTTTAAAATGACGTCCCTTTTTTCAGGCATTTTTGAGGAAAATTTATACGCTTTAAGCGCCATTTTTTCAGCTTCAATGAGCCGCTCTTCGCTTGAGGTGTATAGTTCAAAGAGCTTATCGTCCACATCTGCAAAGTCCCCAACTTTTTTATATAGGTAAATGCCTGCCTTATGATCGATTTCATCGCCCAGTTTCATTCTTCCCGCGCCTAGATATAGCGAGGCTTTTCCGATTAGTTCGCAGTTTATGCTTTCTATATATCCCTTTTGCTTTGAATAAATAACCTTTTGGAATTTTGCCCTTTTGAAATCACGGCTCAAAACCGCGTCCATATCCCCGCCCTGGGAAGAAATTATATCGCAAAGTTTTTGGTAAGCTTCCCCGTTTCTTAATTTTTCCAAAACTATTTCACCGGCATTTTCAATTCCTGCTTTTTTCAATATCAATTCGGCAATGGTTTTTGATAATTTTATTAAATCATAGGGTTTTCCTGTTTTTAGCGCGGATAGGGCCTCATACACTTCAAGGCTGTTTCCAACGGCATTTCCCAAAGGCTGGCTCATGTCGGAAATTACGGCGCACATTTTGCGGTTTGCGGAATTTCCTATTTCAATCATTAAATTGGCTAGTTCTTCTGCCTCTTTAAAAGTTTTCATAAAGGCGCCGCTTCCGCATTTTATGTCAAGGCAAATTATGTTTGAGTTTATCGCCAGCTTTTTGCTCATTATGCTTGAGGCAATCAAGGGAAGGCTGCTAACTGTTCCCGTAACATCCCTAAGGGCGTATATTTTTTTATCCGCGGGTGTCAGGTTATTTGTCTGGGTTGCCAAAACCGCCCCGTTTTTATAAAGCAAATTTTCAAATTCCCCAAAATCCAGATTTGCCCTAAAGCCTGGCACGCTTTCAATTTTATCCGCCGTACCTCCTGTAAAGCCCAATCCCCTGCCGCTTAACTTTGGCATGAAAATCCCGCAGCAGGAAACCAACGGAAGGACTAAAAAAGTGGTCTTGTCCCCAACGCCTCCTGTGCTGTGCTTGTCCGCAAAGATTAAGTCCTGCCTTGAAAAATTCATGGTTTTGCCTGAATTTTTCATTGATATTGTAAGTTCATAAATTTCATCCTTGTTTAAGCCGTTTAGGTATATTGCCATAAGCAGCGCGGAGGCCTGATAATCGGGAATGTTTCCCTTTGTGTATTCTTTTACAAAATAGTTTATTTCGGCTTTTGTTAAGGCCTTTTTGTCCCGCTTTTTTTCAATAATTTCGACTATGTTCATATAATTCCCGCCTTTTTCGGATTTTCTCTAAAAGACAGTGAAGCTTTAGGATAAAGAACCCTAAAGCTTCACCAATATTTAAAGGGGATCCCCAATAACCTTTATACTATGCCCTGGGGTGGGCTTTTTTATAAATTTCCGCTAATTTATTTTTCATAATTTTTGTATAAATCTGGGTTGAGGATATGTCGGAATGGCCTAACATTTCGGAGATTGCACCCAAGTCCGCGCCGTTTGCAAGAAGATGAGCCGCAAAGGAATGCCTCAAAGTATGAGGTGTAATCTCGGTTTTTATTTTGGCTTTGGCCTTGTAGGTTTTTATAATCTTCCAAAAGCCCTGCCTTGTAAGCCTTGTTCCGTTGCAGTTTACAAATAAGGCCTTTTCGTTTTTATCCTGTATCAACATGGGCCGCGCCGTATGTATGTATTCCTTTAGGGCTTTTACGCACACTGACCCCAGAGGGATTTGGCGTTTACGGTTTGAGCTTCTGCAGTTTAAAAAGGAGCCTTCTTCAGAAAAGTCGGTAACATCCAAGGCAATTAGTTCTGAAACCCTTATACCGCTGGCGTACAAAAGCTCAAGCATAGCTTTGTCGCGGTAACCTTTTAAATCCACGCACTTTGGCTGGTCCAAAAGTAGTTCTACTTCCTTTGTGGTCAAAATCAAGGGAAGTTTTTTCTCCACTTTCGGGGTTTCCAAATTCAATGTGGGGTCGTTTTCAATGTAGCCGTTGCGGTATAAAAATTGGTATAGCGACCGCAAGGACGCAAGGTTTCTTGAAATTGTGGTTGTTGCCTTCTTTTCTTTTTGTAAATATAAAAGATATGTAACTATGGTTTGTTTTGATACATTTAGTAACGCCCTGTCATCTTCGCTTTTTAAATACCTTAAAAAGCTTTCAATATCCCTTTTGTAAGATAGCAAGGTGTTTTCAGATAGCTTTTTTTCGTTTTTTATGTAATCAATAAACTTTGCAACTAAGTCCATATCTCAT
>JAAYMJ010000101.1 GCA_012521455.1 Clostridiaceae bacterium | reverse complement strand
TTAAATTCAGCCCCCCTGCCTCAAGGTTTTTTGGGACTATTGTGTAGCCGCACCTTACCCCTGTAAAGCCCGCGGTCTTTGAAAAAGAGCAAAACTCAATGGCGCAGTCCTTCGCCCCGTCTATTTCAAAAATGCTTCTGGGTAAGTCCTCATCCTGGATAAACGCTTCGTAAGCCGCGTCAAATAAAATAACTGCCCCGTTTTCCTTTGCGTATTTTACCCACTGGGAAAGCTGCTCTTTTGAATACACCGCCCCTGTGGGGTTATTGGGGGAGCAAAGGTAAATTATATCCGCCTTAACCGAATAATCAGGCAGGGGTAAAAATCCGTTTTCCTCATTGGCGTCAAGATAAATTATTTTCCTTCCCGCCATAATATTGGTATCCACATAAACGGGGTATACAGGGTCGGGAATTAGCACCGTGTTATCCCCGCTAAACAAGTCTAAAATATTCCCTAAATCGCTTTTTGCCCCGTCGGAGACAAAAACCTCGCTCATTTTTATGGGGACATTCCGCTTTTCATAATACTTTACAATCGCTTCCCTCAAAAAGTCGTAACCCTCATAAGGGCCATAACCCCTGAAGGTTTCCTTTTGCCCCATTTCTTCCACCGCGATATTAAGCGCGGATACCACCGCTTGGGGAAGGGGCAGCGTAACATCCCCGATTCCCAGCTTTATTACTTCAGTTCCCGGGTTTTTGCTTTGAAATTCCGAAACCTTCTTTGAAATATTTGAAAAAAGGTAAGTCTCCTTCACATTTTTATAGTTTTCGTTTAACTTTACCATAAATCCTCCTACTTACAGAAGTTCTCCTTCAAACACGAAAGTGGCGCCCCCGCTCATAAAAACAGTGCCGTCGGACTGATAAATTATTTCAAGTTCCCCGCCTGAAAGTATAACCTTAACGGGGGTATCATAACCGCAGTACCCGTTTAGCACCGCAGCAACCACGCTTGCGCAGGCCCCCGTGCCGCAGGCCATGGTCTCCCCGCTTCCCCTTTCCCACACCCGCATTTTAAGGGTAGTATTATCAATAACCTGTACAAATTCGGTATTGACCCTGTCGGGGAAAACGGGGTGGTGCTCAAATTTTGGCCCTATTTTTGAAATATCACCAATTTCCTCATCCAAAAACACAACGGCATGGGGGTTTCCCATGGAAACGCAGGTTACAAAAAAATCCCTTCCATCCACATTGAGCTTTTCATTTATAAAAACATCCTTATCAGTCAGCACGGGTATTTTTGAAGGCTCAAGTACCGCCTTTCCCATATCCACCCGCACTTTTTCCACTTTACCGCCTTCAACAAACAGCTTTAAAGCCTTAATCCCTGACTTAGTCTCAATGGTGATTTCATCTTTTTTCGTGTAATTTTTCTCATATACAAACTTCCCGACACAGCGGATGGCGTTTCCGCACATTTTACCCTCGCTGCCGTCCGAATTAAACATACGCATTTTAAAATCCGCAATAAGCGACTTTTCAATTAACACAATCCCGTCCCCGCCCACGCCGAAATGGCGGTGGGACAAAACTTTCGCCGCGCTTTGCGGGTCAAAATCACACGGGCTATTGATGCAGTCAAAATATATATAGTCATTCCCTATCCCATGCATCTTCGTAAACTTCATAACATCCCCCATTTATTCGTATTTAGCCAAGATTGATTCGGCAATTTCCCGCTTTGTTTTTCTTGTGTCCATCGCGGTTTTTTCAATATATCTGTGGGCTTCTTTTTCCGTCATCTTCAAATGCTCAATTAGCGCGCACTTTGCCCTGTCCACAATTTTTAAGTCCTCAACCTTTTTTAGAAGGCTCATTTTTTCGCTGTTTATCATGGAAATTTTTTTGGCAGTGGCCAAAACAAATTTAATCCCTTGAAACAAAATCTGACGTGTAAAAGGCTTTTGTATCACAAAAACCCCAAAATCCTCAACATTTTCCGAGACGCTGTCAGCCATCTCCGCCTTCACAAACATTATAACCCCTGTCCTATTTGTCTGAGTAATGGATATAGCCAAATCCGAACCAAACTCATCCGGCAAAGGAGTGTTAATCAAAACCAAATCATATTCGCACTCTAAAAGCCTTCTTCTTGCGCCGCTGCCGCTTGATTGGGTGTCAAAGTCAAAATATCCGCATGCCTTAAGCGACTCGGAAATTGCCTCAATACCCTTCTTTGTGCCTGATACAATCAATATCCGGTCCATAAGACACCCCCGCATAATTAAAATAAAAATTAATATTTATAAAAATAGTTCTTTATTTCAAAGTCAGAGATGCCCTTTTCATATTTTGAACCGGACACAAATTTGTCCCATTCCTCTTTTTTGCGGCTGATAATTTTATCGCAAAGCACCTTCCCTAAAACATCCTTGCAAAATTCACTTTTTTCCATTATTGATAAAGCCTCATCCAAATCCTTCGGAAGAATATCCAGTTTTTTAATATCCACATTCCCCTTATATATGCTTTCATTTATGGGCGCGGGAAGCTTCAGGCTGTTTTTTATCCCGTAAATCCCGGCATTTATAATTAGCGCGAGCGCAAGGTACAAATTCACGCACGGGTCGGGGCTTCTTAACTCAAAATTGGTGCATTTCCCGTCAAATTGGGGTACCCTGATTAGCTGGCTACGGTCATTATGGCTCCAAGAGATAAAATATGGCGCCTGGAATGAGCCAAACCGCCTGTATGAGTTGATTGTGGGATTTAGTACGGCGGTCATTTCCCTGATTTTTGACATAATGCCCGTAATAAACCCCTCAACGGTTTTATCCCTGCCCTTTTCATCTATCAAGGAAAGCTCTTTTCCGTCTTTATAAAGGCTCAAAC
>JAAYMJ010000100.1 GCA_012521455.1 Clostridiaceae bacterium | reverse complement strand
GATGGTGTTATCATTGCGGTTGATTATGCCTGTTACCTTCTTTTCAGGCAAAACATTCAAAACCGCAAGCCCGTCTTTATAGTCGATTTCCACTAGTTTTGAACGGTGGTTTTCATAGAGTTTGTCCGTTTTAAGCGACACCGTTGTGCCGTCGGCCATAAATACGTCGGTTCTGTATTCGTTTGCCCCTTTTGTGTCCTCATCGGTTGAAACCGCTTCATAGGAGTCAATAATTACCCCATAGCTTTGGATATTTCCCTGTCCCATGTCCACAACGTCCACAACTTGGCCGTCTTTCCCTAATAGAAGGGTTACTTTGTCGCCAATCTTAAAGGCCCCGGGGCTTTCGTTTAGTTTGTTTATAGCCTGCTTTGTGGCAAGCTGGTAGGTTATTCCGGAAACTGAAACGCTGGTTACGTTCGCTTTTATTGGGTATGCCTTTTCATATACCCCCGTTACTTTGTCCTTGTAGGCGTAAATTGTGTTTGTGGGGCTTGAATAGTAAACCACGTCAAATTTTTGAAGGTCAGTTATTGATGAAAGCAAACCGTCCCTGTAAACTTTGGTGTTTGGATTTATGCTTATCTTTTGGTATAGCTCGTTGTAATCTGTATAAATTGTGTAAGGCCCTTCCATGGTGTATGGGAACAGGAAGGCATAGTCAATGTTTTTGCCGTCATTTGAATATATGGTAATCTTATCCCCTTCCACAATGGAAGATTTCAACGCGCCAAAGGAGCTTTTCTGGCCTTCCTTGTAGAAAGTTACGCTTTTTTCAAATTCTAAAACCTGGGTTTTCCCGTCGTCGGAAATAAGGGTTACTTCATCATCAATAATGCTGTCCACAATATAGTTTTTAATGTTTTGTTCTTTTGGGATTACCAAAACTATTTCATTGTTTTTGTCAACGACTAAATCTGCCTTTCTCCCTATGAAGCCATCCACGCCGGATGAGCCCTTTTTGAAGGTGCCGCTTGTGGTTGCCACCTGGTTTGACTCCAAGGATTTGTCAACATCCTGGTTGGCATAAATTACTGCGTCCTCAAAATAGGACAGTTCCATCATGGTTATAAGTTTTGCCTTTCTTGCGTCCGTACTTTTCATGTCGGTAAATAGGGCGTTATCCAAAATATAAGCCACGGTTTTCCTGTCAATGTAGTAATCTGCGTTAAACTTTAAGTTGTTAATAAGCCCCAGCGCCCTTGCCTTTTCAATATAGCTTTGGGGCCAGTGGTATCCCACGTCTTCCGCGGTATACCCTAACATTCTCACAATTATTGTTAAGGCCTGCCCGTAGTTTACATACTCATCAGGACGGTATGTCCCGTCAGGAAGGCCGGTGATAAGCCCTGAGTTTGCCGCATAGTTTATGTATCCCAATGCCCAGTGGTTGTTCGGGACATCTGTAAACAGGCTTGCGTTTGCCCCGTTTATGGCGCTTGCGCTTTTACCAAGGGCGGTTACCGCGATTTTCGCCAACTGGGCGCGGGTTATATAGTCACAGGGCCCAAAACTCCCGTCCCCATAGCCCCCTAAAATCCCCAGTTTTGAAAGCCTTTCCACCGCGGGGTAAAAGGGGTCGGTTTCATCTATGTCATAAAAGGGGGAAGCAAAAGCTATTTGGCTTATTAGTAAAAACATAAGCGCAATCAACAAAACCCTTGTGCATAAAACTGATTTTTTCATAATTAACCTCCATATGTAAAGCGGATTATTCAAATCGCAACGCCTCAATCGGGTTGAGCTTTGAGGCTTTGTTTGCGGGATATATCCCAAAGAATATCCCCACAAACACGGAAAATCCAAAAGCTAACATAAATACCGAGGGGGTGTAGGCAACTTTTACATCAATCATATTGCCCAAGGTCTTTGCCCCCTGAACCCCCGTTATAAGCCCGATAACGCCTCCTAGGCAGCTTACAACGACGGACTCTATTAAAAACTGGACTAAAATATTCCGCCTTTTAGCCCCGATTGCTTTTCTTATGCCAATTTCCCTGGTTCTTTCGGTAACCGATACAAGCATTATGTTCATAATCCCAATTCCGCCAACAACAAGGGAAATTCCGGCAATGCCCGCAAGCACCATGGTCATCATACCAAGCATTTCATTCATGGTATCAAGTATTTCCTGCTGGCTGGTTACCCTGTAGGCGTTTTCATTCCCAAAAAACTTCAAAAGATAATTTTTTAACTCACTTGTGGCTTCACTTACAGTATCTTTGGAAGCCCCTTGGAATGAAAATGTATTCACAATTTTATTTTTTATAAGCCTTTGGGCTGTGGTATAGGGGATAATTACCCAGTCGTCGGCGGTGCCTTTTTCGCCTTCCTGCTTTTCTTCCAAAATGCCTACAACCGTAAAATACACTCCGTTTATTTTGATTTTTTTGCCCAAAGCGTTTTCCACATTACCGCCCTCACCCAAAATTTCCTTTGCGATATAGGTGCCGATTACCGCGACTTTTGAGCGGTTTTCCACGTCCGTGTCATTTATAAACCTTCCAAATTCAGCAGGTGTGTTGGTGGCTGTGCTGTATATGCTGTTTGTGCCAAGAAGGGAAGTATCGTGGCTTTCCGTTTCATATTTAATTTTAGCAGACCCGTTCACGTTTGGCGCCACGCCCGCAAAAAGGTTTTCATTTTTTTGCACGAATACCTCTAAATCCTCCATGTATAAAGTCCTTCCGCGGCCGTTTCTGGGTAAGTTTACCGTGATTAAATTGGTTCCCATTGACTCAAACTGCTCGGTTATTTCATTGGTCGCCCCCTGCATAAGGCTAACCAGCATAATTACGGAAGCAACGCCGATTATTACGCCTAACATTGTTAAAAAGGTTCTCATTTTGTTTGAGATAATTGAACTCCACGCCATTTTAAAAGCCATCCATATACTCATTCGCACTTCACCTCATCAGTCGGCGCTGAATCGGAGGTAATTACCCCGTCAGCTATCCTTATAATCCTTTGGGCCTGTTTGGCTACGTCCGCGTCATGGGTGATTAAAACAATAGTCCTTCCTTCCTGGTGGAGTTCCTTTAGCATTTGCATTACTTCCTCGCCGCTTTTTGAGTCCAAATTCCCCGTTGGTTCATCCGCCAATATTATTGACGGGGCGCCAGCCAGGGCCCGGGCTATGGCCACACGCTGCTGCTGGCCGCCGGAAAGCTCCGTGGGCTTGTGATGAAGCCTGTTGCCAAGCCCTACCCGCTCTAGGGCCATCCTTGCAAGTTCCCTTCTTTTTGAGGATCCCACCCCTTGGTATATAAGGGGGAGTTCCACATTTTCAATGGCGGTGAGTTTATTTAAAAGGTTAAAGCCTTGGAATATAAAGCCTATTTTTTTGTTCCTTATATAGGCCAGTTCATTTTCTGAAAGCTTGCTGACCTCCTGTCCCTCAATATAGTATTTCCCGCTGGTGGGCGTATCAAGGCAGCCTATCATGTTCATTAGGGTTGATTTCCCCGAGCCTGATGGCCCGATTATTGACACAAATTCCTTGGGCCTTATGTGTAAGTTTATGCCGTTTAATGCGCGGACTTCAACGCTTCCCATTTTGTAGATTTTATACATGTTTTCAATCCTGATCAATTTTAAAACCTCCCACTAAAACCTGGGACCGCCTGCCGGTGGGCCGTTAACCTGCATTATCGCGCCACCGCCGCCCATTCCGCCGGGCGCCATAAACGGCATTTGGTTAAAGTTTGAAGCCCTGTTTGCAAAGTAGTAAACTTCATCCCCTTCGGAGAGGCCTTCTAAAATTTCAATTTGGGAGTCGTTCTTTATGCCCACTTTAACCCTCTTTGGCACTGTGCCTTCAGGGAAATTCCCAAACCCGCCGGGCAGATTGCCCCGTCCCTGGCGGCCTGTCCCGTCTTGTACATGGCCTTCGTTCCTTTGCCCTCTTGGGCCCTGGCCGTCAAAGGAGGGGCCACCGGGCTGGCCTTCCGTCTGGGTGCCGTCTGATTTTACATACACTATGCCGTACCCGTCTTGGATATTGCCAACCGCTTCAATCGGAAGAACTAAAGTGTCAAAGCTTTCTTCAATGATAATTTCAGCGGATACATTCATTCCG
>JAAYMJ010000099.1 GCA_012521455.1 Clostridiaceae bacterium | reverse complement strand
TGGTTGAGCTTGTGAGCTATTGGAAGGCGGCGTGCCCTAAAAATGTGCAAATTTTGTGCGGGGAATTATCCAGCCGGCAGGTTGCCTTTTTTAAAAAGCTTTATTTTAACGGGCTTGGGGAATTTTTTTACACAAACGGGATAAACGCAGACTTTGATGATTTTATGGATATTAAAAGCGAGGGGAAAAAGCATAAATTTTCGCCCTTAGATGATGATTTTTCAGGCTCCCTCATACCTGTGGGCGGGGGGAAGGACTCAATTGTTACCCTTGAGCTTTTAAAAGAGGAAAAAGAAAAAAACGCCTGCTACATTGTAAACCCGAGGGGGGCGTCGTTAGATAGCTGCTATACCGCAGGGTTTGAGGATGAAAAAATAATTAAGGCATACCGCACCATTGACCCTGAACTTCTGCGGTTAAACAGCCTCGGGTATTTAAACGGGCACACACCGTTTTCGGCCATGCTTGCCTTTTCGTGTTTGATATTCGCGTATATACAAGGCAAAAAATATATTGTGCTTTCCAATGAGTCAAGCGCCAATGAGTCCAATGTCTTGGACACCAACATAAACCACCAGTACTCAAAGGGCATTGAGTTTGAAAACGATTTCAGGGAATATGTGAAAAATTATATTACCGGTAAAATCATTTACTTCAGCCTCCTTAGGCCTTTAAGCGAGTGGCAGATTGTGAAGGAGTTTTCAAAGCATAAAAAATATTTTAACGTGTTTAAAAGCTGCAATGTGGGCTCAAAAAAGGATGTTTGGTGCGCAAACTGCCCTAAATGCTTGTATGTTTACATTATGCTGTCGGCCCATTTGGACAGGGAAGAAGTTGAAAGGATTTTTGGCAAAAACATGCTGGATGATTTTTCGCTCAAAGATACTTTTGACGGGCTTATTTGCGATTTTTTAGATAAACCCTTTGAGTGTGTGGGCACAAAAGGGGAAATAAATCTGGCGCTTAGGCGGACAATTTCAAAGTATAAAGGAAAATTGCCCAAACTTTTGGAATATTATAAGGAAAATTACATGGATGAAGATGTGATAAACTATGATTTATACTTTGATGAGGCCCACAATGTGCCGAAAGAGTTTTTAAAGTATTTGGGAAAGGTCGAATAAAATGAATGAAATCATAAATTACCTGAAGGGGAAAAAGGTTTTGATTTTAGGCTTTGGAAGGGAAGGGCAGTCCACCTATAAATTTTTGGAAGAAGGTTTTGGCGGGTTTTCGCTTGGGGTGGCGGATATAAACAAGCCCGGTTTTGCCTTTCCTAGAGAAGTTAATTTGCATTTTGGGGAAGGATATCTTGAAAGCATTTATGAATACGATGTCATCATTAAATCCCCGGGGGTTTCTTTAAAGGATGTAAAATTGCCTAAAGGCGAAATTACATGCCAGACGGATTTGTTTTTGAGGTTTTTCCCTAAAACCGTAATCGGGGTTACAGGGACAAAGGGGAAAAGCACAACTTCGGCTTTAATTTCGCATATACTTACAAACTGCAACGTTAAAAACACGCTGCTTGGGAATATCGGTATCCCGCCCCTTTCCCGTTTTTTAGACTGTGAGGGCATTTGCGTTATGGAGATATCTTCCCACCAGCTGGAATTTGTGAAAAAAAGCCCTAATATAGCGGTGCTTTTAAATATTTATCCCGAGCATTTGGACCACTATAAAAGCTATGACCATTACAAATTTGCAAAACACAATATTTTTAAATACCAAAATGAAGATGATGTCATTATTTATAATTCTGACTGTGAAGACATTGATAAAGGCTTAATTAGCGCGGCAAAATCCAAAAAGGTTGCATTTAGCTATAAAAATGAGGCGGATATTTATATAAAGGATGGTTTTGCGTATATTTTAGGTGAAAAAATCAGCTTGGATGAAATAAACTTAAAGATAAAGGGGCGTCATAATTTATATAACGCTTTAGTTGCGTTATGCGCCTGCCGTTTTGCGGGAGTTAGTATATATGACGCGGTTCTGGTTTTGGATACATTCAGCGGACTTCCCCACAGGCTTTATTACTGCGGGAAAATCGACGGGGTGGAATACTACAACGACTCCATTTCCACAATCCCCCAGACCGCCATTTGCGCAGTTGAGGCATTGGGGCATGTCGACACAATAATTGTGGGCGGCATGGACAGGGGGGTTGACTTAAGCCCGCTAGTTGTTTTTTTGCAAAACAGCGGGGTAAAAAACGTGATTGCCATGCCCGACACGGGGTATAAAATTACAAAGGCTTTGAGGGAAAATGGCGCGGATATTAATTTATACGACACAAAGGATTTAAAAGAAGCGGTGGACTTGGCCAAAAAAGTGACACCTAAAGGCGGGGTGTGCTTGTTTTCGCCCGCCAGTGCAAGTTACGGCTTTTTTAAAAATTTTGAAGACCGCGGGGACGCGTTTATGAGGTATTTGTATGATTGAGGATATTGTGTTGGAAAACTCAAGCCGCAACATTGATTTTTTAAGGCAATTTATGCCAAAACAATATATATTGCGCGCGGCAGAATTGATACATAAATTAAAAGGGGAAAAAGGGAAAGCCCTGGTGGGAATAACCTGCGGTTTTTATGTTAACGGGCGCGCTGAAACCGACGGCCC
The DNA here is from genome assembly GCA_012521455.1 of Clostridiaceae bacterium. Taxonomy (GTDB): domain Bacteria; phylum Bacillota; class Clostridia; order UMGS1883; family JAAYMJ01; genus JAAYMJ01. Next base: position 310 of record JAAYMJ010000099.1, on the reverse strand, counting down.
CCCCGGGGCGTTTTTTTTATATAATGCTTTAGAAATGCTGGGGTTTTGCCCGTACATAGTAACGGATGACTACTGCCGCGGCTTTTTTGAGGGTTTATCCTGCCTGTTTTACCCTGACATTTCCTTGAATTTTGACCTGCTTATTTCCGTTGAGCGCGCGGGAAGGAGCAAAGACGGAAGATACTACAACATGAAAAAGAAGGATATCACGGACCACACCCCGCCCATTGATGAGTTATTTATAAACGCAAAAGCCCCCACCATCGGCATTGGGGACGGGGGGAACGAAATCGGCATGGGGAATTTTTAT
>JAAYMJ010000098.1 GCA_012521455.1 Clostridiaceae bacterium | reverse complement strand
TTCGCGCCTGATATATCCGCGCCCTCATTAAGTATGGCTTTTGCCAGCGGATGGTTTGAGTTTTGTTCCGCGCTTTTTGCGTAGTATAAAACTTCTTCCTTTGAAAATCCTTCCTGCGGCAAGATTTCATTTACCTTCATGACCCCGTATGTCAAAGTCCCCGTTTTGTCAAAGGCCACTAAATCCAGCTTTGACAAAACCTCTATGAAGTTTCCCCCTTTAACCAGCACACCATGCCTTGAGGAATTGCCCATTCCCGCGTAAAAGGAAAGGGGAACGGACAAAACCAATGCGCAAGGGCAGCTTGCGACCAAAAATACCAGCGCCCTGTGTATCCATGTGTTTAAATCCTTCCCAAAAACCAAAGAGGGTATAAGGGCCAGTAATACAGCAAACATTACAACAGAAGGGGTGTAGATTTTAGCAAACCTTTTTATAAAATCCTCCCGCTTTGCCTTGTTCTGCCTTGCGGTTTGCATGAGTTTTACTATCTTTGACGCCATGCTTTCGGAAAAAGGCTTTGTAACTTCAATTTCACAAGCCCTTTCATTCGCGATATACCCTGAAAGCACTTCCCCGCCCCGCTTTATGACTTTCGCAAGGCTTTCGCCGCTTATCGCCTTTGTGTCAAATATCCCTTCCTCGCTTAATAAAATCCCGTCTAAGGGCACCTTTTCGCCGCTTTTTACCACCATAATTTCGCCCACATTCACATCTTTTGGGTTTACCTTTTCTATTTGGCCGTCCCGCATGACAAAGGCATAATCCGGCCTTAGGTCCAAAATCGCCGAAATTGCCTTGTTTGATTTTTCCACCGCAAGGTTTTGGAAGTATTCCCCCAGGCAGTAAAAAATCATAACCGCCGCGCCTTCTTCCCCTTCGCCGATTAAAAAGGCGCCGGTGGAGGCAACGCTCATTAAAAAGGTTTCGTCAAAAACTTTACCTTTTATTATATTTTTAACCGACTCAAATAGAACATCATAGCCTGAAATTAAATATGAAAGTATGGTTAAATCTATATTTTTAAAATAAATCCCCAATCCCAAAAGGATTAAGCTTATAAAAATCCTTGCTAAAAAAAGGCGGCCGTCCCCGTTTTCCCTTTCTTCTTCTAATTTTTCATCAATTTCAACGCAGTGCCCTTCGCAACAGCTGCATGCCTTTTTCATAATCTCATCCTTTCTTCTCCGCTAGATGCATAAGACCCGTGTTAAATATCTCCATTATATGTTCATCGTCAAGGGAGTAGAGCTTTTCTTTTCCCGCCCGCCTTACCTTTACCAGCCTGTATTGTTTTAAAAGCCTCAGCTGATGGCTAACCGCCGACTGGCTGACGTTTACAATTTCCGCTAAATGACAAACGCAAAGTTCGTGGGCGGATAAAGCCTGGATAATCTTTAGCCTTGTAAAATCCCCAAAAATCCTGAAAAACTCCGCCAGAGGCATTAATTCTTCGTCGGGGGACAGCATTTTTGCCACCTTTTCAATCCCTTCTGACGCAAAACAGCAGTCCTTTTTTGGCTTGTTTTCACTCAACGGACTCACTCCCTTATAAATAAATATGAACATATGAATAACTGTTCATATGTTCATTATATGTTCCGTTTTTTAAAATGTCAATAGGAAAGGTAGAAAATTTCTATATGTTTCCTATGTTTTCCCAATCCTTTAGCAGCAGCCTTATTTGAAGTATTGCTTTTTGCTTTTCTTTTTCACCGACGAAAAAATCAATTTTTTCAAACCTTTCCTCAATGGAGAAAACATAGTCATGGTCAACATCCGTCTGGATTATGGGTTTGATTTTGCCCCACGCGTTTTGCGCGCTTTTTAGGCTTTCTTTCGCGCCCTCCCAATCCGAGTTTTCAATAAAATTAATGGTATCAAGCAAGCTTTTTGAAAACCCGTAGTTTTTGTCAATGGAACCTTGAAAAAAGGCGCAGGAAGAAAGGCTTAACAAAAGCAGTGCCGAAAGCAGCTTTTTCATGCTTTCCCTCCTTCATTTTTTGTGTCAATCACAAAGGAAGGCCCTTCCCCGGCTAAATCCACATACAAATTCATGCTTGAATCAAGCTGGGCTAAAAACACTTGTTTTTCATCGTCTATCCCGTTTTTATTCAGCTGGTGCAAAAGCCATGCCTTTGTGAGATTTAATTTTTTAAGCTGGTCTTGCTGGATTTTGCCGTCCATTATTAAATTCTTCGGAAGCCCCTCGTATTCGGGGACTAAATTCAAGTCTTTTATGGTGACGGGGTTTTTATAGGCCTTTTTTTGAACGCTCAACTTCCCCGTGGGCTCGTAAATTGCCACTTCCACGTCCTGAATGTTAAAAATCCCCTGGCTTCTGAGCTCGCTTAACACTTCTTCAATGGTTATCCTCGACCTTTTTAAATGTTCTTCTAAAATTTTTCCGTTTTCTATTATAATTTCCTCTTTACCTTCAATGATTTGGGCGCATTTTTTGGATTTTAAGCTAAAAAACTCCAAAATGATTGCAAGAAGAGCCCATGTAGCCATTCCCACCATAGTTGTAAAGGTGTTTTCGTTGATTTGCACCGACATGGTTGAGGCAATGGAGCCTATGGTAATTCCTACCGCGTAGTCAAAAAAGGTCAGCTGGGCAATCTGTTGTTTTCCGATAATCCTTATTAAAATGAGCAAAGAAAAAAAGGAAATGACCGACCTTACAACCACAACCAAAAAAAGCGGCATACTACCCCCTCCCATTAGTCCGAGTCCACGCCTTTTGCGATGTCAATGACCTCGGAAGTTTGAAAAATTATATCGGTGGTATTTGTAACTGAATTCCTGTTGTCCTTTTTTTCTTCCCAATTGATGTCCAAATCGGCGTTTTTGTTTTTATCAACCACCATATCCCCTGTAAAAGGAGTCTTTACCCCTTTTTTTAAGTTGTATTTTTTTATCATTTCCTGGGATAGGGGGATTAATCCGTCTTTTGTTTTTATATATAATTCTTCCATGATACCAACTCCTTTTGCTTTAGTATTTGTAGTTTTAATTTTATTTTTCGCATTATGCTTTCATTTTTATCTTGCCAAAGTTTGCACTTTTTAATAAAATAAGATTTAAGTTATATTAAGGGGAGAGAAAAACGGGAAAAACCGTGATTGTTTATAAAACAAAATACCAAAGCACCAAAAAATACGCCGAGAGGCTTTCTCAAAAACTTGACGCCCCAATGCTTGAGGCAGATAAGATAAAGCTTAGGGACATTAAGGACTATGACACAGTGGTGTACCTTGGCGGCGCTTATATTGGGAGTATTTTAGGCTTTAACTTTATAAAGAAAAATTACACTTTGATAAAAGATAAAAAAATCATTGTGGGGGCGGTAGCGCTGACCTCTAAACTTTATGAGGCGAAACAAAGGCTTGCGCAGCACAATTTAACGGAAGAAATGAAGGGAAAAGTCCCCCTATATGTGCTACGGGGGGCGGTTGATTATTCAAAAATGAATTTTATTGACCGCTTTTTAATGAGCCTTCTTGTAAAGATGGAAAAGAAAAAGGACGAAAAAGACTGGGACGAAGATACAAAGGCATTGATTGAGTCTTATGGAAAAAGCGCTGACTTTACCGATGAAAAATACCTTGAGCCGATTTTAAAGGAATTAAATGTCCAATAAAAAGCGCGCCAGCGGCGCGCTTTTTAAAAAAATACAAAAGTTTTATACGTTTTTAGGCAAACGCCCAACTAAAAAAGTTTTTCCTTTTAGGTTTTATAAATATTTAAGCATGCCATAAGGTATGTTTACCCGAAAAATAATAATATCTAATACAGAGATTTCCCTTAATCCGTCCTGCTTTTATCCGCCGCAGGCAAAAAGCCAAAAAATTTTAATGAAAAAACACGCCCAATGGGCGCGTTTTTTTACTTTTTAAAAAATTCTCTTGCTATTTGCACCGCCCCCTGGGCGTCCTTCGCGTAATAGTCGGCCCCTACAAAGCGGGCGTAGTCCTCATTTAGCACCGCCCCCCCGACCATTACCTTGCAGGGGAGGTTTTCCTTCCTTATTTCGTCAATGGTTTCCTTCATGCTTTTCACCGTTGTGGTCATAAGAGCGCTTAGGCCCGCCAAAGTTATGTTTTCCTTCTTTATGGTTTCAATAATAAGGCTTTTATCCACGTCTTTTCCCAAATCAAAAACTTCATAGCCGTAGTTTTCAAGCATCATTTTCACAATGTTTTTGCCTATATCGTGGATATCCCCTTTGACTGTTGCAAGCAAAATCTTCCCCTTTTGTTCCCGCTTTACGCCGCGGCTTTGATAAAAATCTGAAATTACCACAAAGGCGTTTTTAACCGCCTGCGCCGACTGCATTAGCTGGGGGAGGAATATCTCGCCCTTTTCAAATTTTTCACCCACGAAGTTTAGGGCGCCTACGAATTCGTTTTCAATGATATCCAACGGGTCTTTGCCCTCATCAAGCATTTTTGAAACCTTTTGTGCGCTTTCATCCTTCCTTCCCTGAACGATTATGTCAAATAGGCTTGTGTTTTCATTATCCACCACTTTTACTTCACGTTTTTCTTCCGAGGCGAATTTTTTAATAAAACCCGCCGCGTCCTTATCCTCGTTTGACAATACCTTATAGGCTGAAATCGTACCCATCATCCCAGGGGACATGGGGTTAATAATCGCCATGTCAAGGCCCGCCCCTAAAGCGGCGGCTAAAAAGGTTTTGTTAATCAGCTCCCTGTTGGGAAGGCCGAAAGAAACATTGCTAATCCCTAAAATGGTTTTAACCTTCAGGTGTTCCTTTATGAGCTTTACTGCCCTTAAGGTTTCCAAAACCTCTTCCTGCTGGGCGGATACTGTTAAAACCAATGCGTCAACTATTATATCCTCTTTTGATATGCCGTATTTTTCAGCCTCATCTATTATTTTTTTAGCTATATTAAGCCTTTCTTCAGCCTTTTTGGGAATTCCCCCCTCGTCCAAGGTTAAGGCCACAACCAGGGTGCCGTATTTTTTTACTATGGGAAGGATTTTTTCCATGCTTTCCTTTTTTCCGTTTACGGAATTTATAATCGGCCGCCCGTTATAAAACCTGACCGCCGCCTCAATGGCGGAAGGGTCCGAGGAGTCAATCTGAAGGGGCAAGTTTACAACGCTTTGGACCTCTTTAATAACTTTTTGCAAAAGTTTTGGTTCGTCAATGTCGGGAAGGCCCGCGTTTACATCTAAAATATCCGCCCCATGCTGCGCCTGTTCAATTGCTTCCCTTGCCACATAGTCCATATTGTTTGACACAAGGGCTTCTTTTAACTTTTTCTTGCCTGTGGGGTTTAGCCTTTCCCCCACCACTATGGTGCGGCCGTCAAGGCATACCGCCTTTGTGCCGCTTGTGGCAAATGATACCCCTGGGGGGGCAATTTCCTTTGGTTTTACCGTATCCAAATAATTTTTCATGCTTTTTATAAATTCAGGGGTTGTGCCGCAGCAGCCCCCGAAAACGCGGACTCCTAAATCCGCCATCTTCTTTATTTCATTGGTGTATTCTTCAGGCGTTATTTCATATACGGTTTTTCCGCCCAAGTCTTTGGGAAGTCCCGCGTTTGCCTGAACGATTAATGGCACTTTTGAATATTTTGCCAAAGTTTCAACCACAGGCAGAATTTCTTTAGGACCCAGGGAACAGTTCACCCCTAAAGCGTCAACCCCCAAAGAAGAAAGGGTCACCGCCGCGGAGACCGCATCAACGCCGCAGAATGTGCGGCCGTCCTTTTCAAAGGTCATGGTGCAAAATACGGGCAAACCGGAGTTTTCCTTTGCCGCCAAAATGGCCGCCTTTGCTTCGTACAGGTCGGATATAGTTTCAATGATGAATAAATCAACACCCGCTTCTTTTCCAATTAGCACCTGTTCTTTATATAAATCATAGGCCTCCTCAAAGGTCAGTGTACCCATAGGCTCAAGAAGGGCGCCTGTGGGGCCAATGTCCTGGGCCACATATTTTGCCCCTGATTCTTTTGCGCACTTTATTCCTGATAAAATTACCTCTTTAACCGTATATTTTTGGTTTTTGAATTTTAAGCTGTTTGCCCCGAAAGTATTTGCTGTAACCACATCGGCGCCAGCTAATACATACTGGCGGTGTATTTTTGAAACAATTCCGGGCTTTTCAATATTTAAAACTTCGGGAAGTTCCCCGTCACGCAGTCCTTCATTTTGAAGCATTGTCCCCATGGCCCCGTCAAAAAGCAAAAAATTGTTTTTCAAATGCTCCAATACTTTCACAAAATAACCCCCTTATATAAAGCCAATTAGGGCAGTAACGCTTTTCCTTGGCAGTAGTATGTTATTTGTGCTTGCTGTAAGCCCGATTTTCCTTTGGGCGTCAAGCATGTTTAAAATCTTTTGTTGATAATCCAAACTCAAATCCCCGTATCCGGGGCTATAGCGGGAGGTGATTTTTCTTCCTTCCCTTTTGGCTAAACCTGCAATTTCGTTTTGGGCAGTATCGCACACCTCTTCAATTAATGCGGAGGCCGCCGCGTCTAATATAAGCGCCCGCGTTATGTCCGTTTTTTGCATGACGGCAATTTCCCTGTCAATATCCGCCCCTAAAGTTGCCGCGAAAATGGCGCATTTATCCGCCCCTTTAAGATGGTTTATAACGCTTTTGCCAAAAAGGTAGAGGCTGCTTCCTAAAAATTCAACCCCGTCTGGGTGTTTTTTTATGTTATAAATTTTATAAACATATTTAGGCTTGGAAATATCCCGGCATTTATTTATCATTTCATCAATTTCCAAATCAAGCCCGCGGCTTAATTGCTGCCCCTTATGGCCCAAATACCTTAAAACTTCGCTTTTATCCAAAAAATCACCCGCTTTTTAAATAAATCCACTTTAAAGCTTTTGCTATAAAGTGGATTTTTCTAAAGTAGCCTTTCGAATGTCTTTTCCAAAACCAGCGCGCAGGTCCCCATTTCAATGGCGCTGTCACCTAAAAGGGACGGGGCAATGGTTGTGGCAAGATAAGGCATGCTCCTGCGCTTTACCTCATTGTCAATATGGGAGATAAACCTTTCCCCCAGCTTTACAATCCCGCCGTTTAAAATAATGAGCGAGGGGTTGTACATATTTATGATATTTGCGATAGCAATGCTTAAATATTTTGCCTCATCAAAGACTTCAAGCTTTATCCGCTCATCGTCTTTGCGGTAAAGGGATATTATTTCATCCAAGGTTACGTTTTTCCCCAAAGTCTGGGACACTCTCTTTATAAAAGCCTTTTCCGACGCAATGGTTTCAAGGCAGCCGAGATTGCCGCAGTTACACCTTGTCCCGTTTTCCACAACTTTAATATGGCCGATTTCCCCGGCGCCGAAATTTGAGCCGTAGTAAATCTGGCCGCCTAACACGACGCTTGAGCCGATACCGTCGCCTATGTGAACCATGACAAAATCTTTTTTGTTATTATTGTTATACTTCTCAAGGGTTACTTTAAAAAAGCTTTCGGCCAAAGTCATTATTCTTACGTCATTGTCCACATATATGGGAAAATCCAAATGCTTTTTAAACTCGCCCACAATATGTATCTGCCGCCAGCCGGAGCTTGGGGCAAAAATGGATACGCCGCAAATGGAATTTACAAGCCCGCACACCGCGACCCCTATCCCCAGGGGCGTTTTTTCTTTGGTCATTTCTTTTATTATTTCACAAATCCTTTTTATTACCTCAGCAGGGCTTGTTCCTTTGTCAAAGGTAATCCGCCTTTTTTCAAGGATTTTCCCGTTTATGTTGGTAAGATAGATATCAGAAAACTCAGAGTCAATGTAAACCCCGCAGGTTATGTGCTTGGAGTCGTCCATTTCCAGTAAAATCGGCTTCCTGCCGCCGCTTGAAGAACCCAGATGGGCCTCTTTTATAAATCCCTTTTCAATCAGCGAGGCGGTAAGGTTGGTAACCGTTGCCCTGGTAAGCCCCGTTACTTTGGCTATGTCTGCCCGGGAAATCCTGCCATGCTCCCGTATGGTATTAATAATCAAAGTTGAGTTTATTCTTTTAATCAACGATAAGTCAGCTTTTGAAGTTTTATTCATACCAATCACTCTTTACATCACTTAAAAACCCTTTTTACTTCGCCGTTTCTCAACATGCTAATTGCCTTGTATAGCTGTGTGTCCTCTTTTAGTGAAAGTTTTGATATGGGCACGTTTTTATACTCATCCCCCAATGAGATATAAACATCGGGCTCAATGCCAACCCCGTGAATGCTTGTGCCGTTGGGGGTGTAGTATTTCTGGGTGGTAAGCTTTACCGCGCTTTTGTCCGAAAGCATTCTCACCGTCTGCACTATGCCTTTTCCAAAAGTTTTTTCACCGATTAAAACGCCGGCCTTGTGGTCCTTAATGGCCCCTGCCAAAATTTCCGCCGCGCTTGCGGAGTTTTGGTTAATTAAAACCGCAAAAGGCAAATCTATTGCGCTTTTGTCGCTTTGTTCATACTTTTTGTTCCCTTGTTTGTCCTCGGCGTAAACTATGGTGCCCTCGGGAAGCAGCATATCCGCAATCTTTACCGCCGCGTCGTATGAGCCCCCGGGGTTGTTTCTTAAATCTATCACAAGGCCTTTTATATCATCCCCCAAGCCCTTTATGATATTTTCAAACTGGTCCGCGGTTTTGTAGTCAAAACCCGGTATCCTTATATATCCTATATCGTCATATTTTGTATATTTTACAGGCAAAAGGTCAAGCGTTTCGCGCTTTAGGGTAAAAGTCAAAAATTCCCCGCCCCTTTTTATTGTCAAAGTCAAGGGGGTGCTTTGGGCGTTCTCTACCCCTATGCCTTTCATGTAATTTACGGCTTCTTTGTAGTTTGAGCCGTCATACTGGGTGCCGTCAATGGCGTAAATCACGTCCCCCGCGATTATTCCCGCCCTGTCGGCGGGGCCTCCTTCCCGGGGCGCAAGGACAGTTATTAAATTTGTGTCCTTATCCACATAAACCTCAACCCCGATTCCCAAATAAGTGCCTTCAACTATTTGGGAAAAGGCTTCTTTGGCCTGTTGTTTATCGTAGTATTCCGAATAAGGGTCCCCAAGGGCCGCAACAAGGCCGTATGCGGAATAGTCGGATAGTTTTTCGTAGTCAACTTCGCCTATATAAGTTTTGTCAATAAGTTTTGTGATTTCCTCCACCTTTGATGCAGGGGCGTTTTCTTGAAAAGAAAAGGGACCCAAGGTGTTATACCATAGGGTCGTCAATATAAAAGTTGACAAAGCAGTAATAGCCACAGTGTATGTTTTTCCTGACAAAATATCACTACCTTTAGAAAATTTTGCTATAAATAATATACGTGTTTTTGTTAAGTTATATTCTCTTATTTTAAATAGTTCATCGGGTTTTGGGTCTGACCGTTTATGGAAACCTCAAAGTGAAGATGGTTCCCTGTGGATAGCCCTGTGGAGCCTACCTTCGCGATTTCCTGGCCCCGTTTTACGGTATCGTTGGTTTTTACCAAAATTTTTGAGCAGTGCCCATAGAGGGTGGTAACCCCGCCCCCGTGATTTATGATAAGGTAATTCCCATACCCGTTTTTGTCGTATCCAACTTTAATAACCGTGCCGTCATTGGCCGCCACAATGCTTGAGCCATAGGGCGCGCCTATGTCTATGCCTGAATGGAAGCGGTTGCGCTTTAAAACAGGGTGGTATCGGTTCCCGTACTGGCTTGTTATATTGCTAAGCCCCACCGCCGGCACGGGCCAAGCCATGGTGCCGCCTTCATACTTTGTGCCTGAAGTGTTGCCAAGGCTATTTAGGATTTCCTTTTGAACCCTTGCGGCAGCTTCCCGCTCTGCCTTTTCTTCCGCCAAAGCCCGCTCATATTCTTTCTTTTTGTCGCTTTCCTTCTTTTGGGCCTCGGCTACTTTTGCCTGAGCCTCTTTTTCGGCTTTGTTATACTCTTCGTACGCTTCTTCGCTTGCCTCTTTTGCAATTTTTAAGGTTTCCATCTTTTCATCCAAAACTTCGCGTTTTAGGATGGTTTCCTGCTTTTTATGCTCAATGCTTTTTTTGTAAGACACAATTTTTTCACGGGTTTTTAGCATTTCATTTAAAACATCTTTATCGTGCCTTACAACATCCCTTACAATATCCACTCTTGTTAAAAAGTCGGAAAAGCTGTTTGCGCCAAGGAGCACCTCAAGGTATGAAACGGTGCCGTGCTCATACATTATCCTCGCCCGCTCTTTAAAACCTTCTTCCTGGGTGGAAATGGCGCTTTCAGCTATCTTTAAATCCTCTTGGGTTTGTATTATTTCTTTTTCCAAAATTTCAATTTCGCCTTCAATCTGCTCAATTTCGTTGTTTAGGGTATTTATCTGGTCATTTAAAGTGGTAATCTGCTCAAGGTTATACTTCTTCTTTTTTTGTATTTCCAAAAGGGTCTTTTTTTGCGCCTCCGTCTGCTTTTTTAGCGCGTCATATTCCTTCTTTAGCTGGGCTGAGCTCTTTGTCGCGGCAAATACCGGGTAAAGGGCGGAAAACAGAATTGAAAGAAACATAAAAACAACTATAATTATTGCAATTATAGTTTTGGTTTTTGGCTTTATGTACATATAACCATCCCTTCAACCTAATTATACCCTCAAATGCCTTCTTAGGGAAAACATGCTCGCGTACGCGCCAATTACTACGCCAAAGCCTACCAAAAGCAAGGCAAGCGGCAATATTATTTTATTGGGGCTT
>JAAYMJ010000097.1 GCA_012521455.1 Clostridiaceae bacterium | reverse complement strand
TCACATCCCGCCCGTAAGGGGTGGTCTGGGTAACCTGCCCGGGAAGCGTTGTCGGCGCCATTTGCCCTCCAGTCATTCCGTAAATCGCGTTATTTACAAAAACAATTGTTATATTCTCGCCCCTTGCCGCCGCGTGTATTGCTTCATTTGTGCCTATTGCCGCCAAATCCCCGTCCCCCTGGTAAGTAAACACAATCCTTTCAGGAAGCGCCCGCTTAACCCCCGTCGCCATGGCCGGAGCCCTGCCGTGGGGGGCCTGCATCATGTCGCATTCAAAATAGTTATAGGCAAAAACGCTGCAACCGACAGGGGCAATGCCAATGGTTATCCCCAAAATATCCAGCTCATCCAAAACTTCGGCAATCAGCCTGTGAATTATTCCATGGGTGCAGCCTGGGCAGTAGTGAAAGGGCACATCGCTTAAAGATTTTGGCCGTTTGAAAATCGCCTGCATAAATTCATCCTTTCTGATATTTTTGAATAATTTCTTTTATTTTTTCAAAAATTTCCTCACTTTCAAAAACCACCCCGCCGCAGCGGCCGTAAAAATGAACATCTTTTTTGCCGCCCCCGCCCACAGCTAATTTCACGTCTTCCACCATTTGCCCCATGCTCATTTCAACCGTAAGATAACATCTAGGGTCATATTTTAAAAATGACTCCTCAGGGAAAGGCCAAAGGGTAACGGGTCGTATCAGCCCCGCCTTAATCCCTTCATTTCTTGCCATGTTTACTGCGGATTTTGCGATACGGGCGGCAATACCGTACGCCACTAATATGATATCTGCGTCATTACACATGTATTCTTCAACTTTAACTTCCCGCTTTTTTATTGTTTCATACCTTTTAAACCTTTCAACCACCAGATTTTCAAGTTCATCAGGGGTAAGATATAATGAGTTTATGATGTTTTTCTTCCTCATGTTCATGGTTCCGCAGGCCGCCCAATCCTTTGGCGGCAAATCCCTTTTTATATACTCCTTAAACTCAACCGCTTCCATCATTTGCCCAAGCAAGCCGTCCCCCATAATCATAACAGGAATGCGGTAAAGGTCCGCAAGGTCAAAAGCCTCCATGGTCAAATCCGCCGCTTCCTGAACGGAAGATGGGGCAAGCACAATGATTTTGTAATCCCCGTGCCCCCCGCCTTTTGTAGCCTGAAAGTAATCGCTCTGCGCGGGCTGTATACCGCCAAGCCCAGGCCCGCCGCGGACGATGTTGCATATAACGCAGGGGACATCGCTTGCGGCAATGTAGGATATGGTTTCGCATTTTAAGCTTATCCCCGGGCTTGATGATGAGGTCAAAACCCGCTTTCCTGCGCCTGCCGCGCCGTATGCCATGTTTATTGCCGAAATCTCGCTTTCAGCCTGTAAAAATGTGCCCCCCACATGGGGCATTTTTTTTGCCATATAAGCCGAAATTTCAGTCTGCGGGGTTATGGGATATCCGAAATAAAGCTTGCAGCCCGCTCTAATCGCGGCCTCGGCGATTGCCTCGTTTCCTTTCATCAGTACTTTCACTAAACCACTTCCTACTTATAAATTTCAATGGCGCAGTCGGGGCATATGTTTGCGCAAGAAGCGCAGCCTGTGCATTTTCCTTCATCTTTTGCTTCGCAAGGATAGTAGCCCGCTTCATTTAATTTATCCGAAACCCCGATAATTTTTTTGGGACAAAAATTCATGCAAAGGTAGCAGCCTTTGCACCGTGTTTGGTTTATAATTATTTTTGCCAAATAAATCCATCCTTTCAAAAGGGAAGCTTTAAATAAAGCTCAAGGGGCACAGCATTTGGTATGCCCAAATTTAAAAACTTGTTTGTAACAAATGTGTATAAATATGGAAGTTTAGTCAGAAAAGATAGCTCTTTTACTGCGTTAAAAGAGTCGTAAAGCAGCTTTTTAGTTGTAAATTCACAAAGATGGGTATTGTTAACTAGATGTGTAATTTTAAGATTTGTTGCTTTTTCGATTTCTTTCATCATGGATATGGCCTTACTTATGGTGTCGGTTTCAGGCCGCGACAGGTTTATGACATAATACATGCTGTATTTAATGTTTTTAAAAAATTCAAAAAACCTTCCCAAAACCCTGGCGCCAACAGGGTCCCCGCCCAGGTCAATTATAGCCGGGGATTTATTAGAAAATATGCCCAGCACTTCTTTTGGCAGTGCGGGCAAATCCAAATTAGTGTTGGCAAACTTAGGGCTTAACACCTTTATGCCTTTTTTCTCTAAAAAACCCCTTAAGTCATTGGTTCTAAAATAGGGGTTTACAATATCCAAATCCAAAATAGTGGCGCCAATGCCGCGCTTTAAGGCAAGGTTTATGGCTATTTCAGTTTTTCCGCTTCCAAAATGGCCGCAAATAATGGTTATATTACTCATCTTTTTTACCACTTTTAATAATTTTTATAATTTCACAGCTTGCTTTATTTTTAATTTTTTTATCAAAAAGCCGCATGATAAAAAATACAAACAAAAGGGTAAAAAGCCCAAAGGCGGAAGTGTATATATTGTTATAATAAAAATAGTCCACAATCACGCAAACCGCGATTGTCAAAATCACAGGAAGTATATACGCCAAAAAGGAAAGGCCTAAAAATAAGCCGTCGGGCATATATATTTTAACTTTGTCCCCGGCTTTTGCGCCGATTGTGTTTTTCACTGTAAAAAAAGAGCGGGTATTTTTGCACCCACCAGGACAAGAAGCGCAGTTTTCACCGCAGGCGGATGTTCTTGTAATTAAAACAACCGCCGTATTGTCGTCATTTACCTTGTATACATCACCAATTTGTTCCATATTCCTACCTTCTTTGTATGTCATTATAGCACATTTAGAAAAAAAGTCAACCAGTTCTTGCCATTTCAAGCATTTCTTTTGCGCTCTTTAGCGTGTTTTCAGTGATTTCCTTTCCGCCGATAATTCTTGCAAGTTCCCTTATTCTTTCTTCATCCGACAAAACCTTAACCGTGGTTATGGCGTCATTGTCGGATATGGTTTTTTCAATCAGGAAGTGGTAGTCGCTTTGCGCCGCTATCTGCGGTAAATGCGTCACGCAAATAATCTGTCGTTTTTTAGATAAAGCTTTTAACTTTTCAGCAATTCTTTGCGCCGCCCTGCCGCTTACGCCTGCGTCAATTTCGTCAAACACCAAGGTTTCCACCATGTCAACGTCGCTTAAAACCGACTTTATCGCAAGCATAATCCTTGACATTTCACCGCCTGAGGCGATTTTATTTAGCGGTTTTACAGGCTCAATAAGGGAGGTGGAGATTAAAAATTCCACTTCTTCCGAGCCCTTTTCGGAAAACGGGCAGTCTTTAAAGGAAACTTTGAACGTAACCTTTGGCATATCCAAAGACGAAAGTTCCCCGCAAATTTTTTCCTCCAGTATTTTTGCGGCCTCAATCCTTGTGTCCCTTAATTCTTTTGCGCGCCTTTTTAGCTCATTTTGTGCGCTTGTTAACTCATTTTCAAGATTTTTTAAAATTTCATCGGACAATTCAATTTCAGATAGT
>JAAYMJ010000011.1 GCA_012521455.1 Clostridiaceae bacterium | reverse complement strand
CCTTTTTTGAAAGTCTGCACCCTGACACCGTCGTCATCATAGCCTTCGCTTTGATATATTTCTCTTGCCTCAATAGCAAGGTCAGTTCTGATACTCATACCTTTCCTCCTATGTCAATATACTTTACTTAAAGTATTTTTTGAGAAAAGGGCTGCATTTATTCAAATAAAAATCTTCACATAATTTTCACATTTAAGTATTTTTTCACAAAAGAAGTTGAATATTTTGGATGTAATTGGTATAATTATATAAAACTTAATAATTTTACAAAAAGAAAGAGAGGTTGTAATTATGTCAAAAAGGATTGCAGCTTTGTTGGTGGCACTACTTATGTTCCAAAGCCTACTTTTAATTAACGCTCAATCTGACAGCGCAGGTTACAACCATCCAAGCGAAGGACTTTTAGTACATTACACCTTCGAAGGGGATGTGGAAGACGTCAGCGGTAACGGAAGGCACGGCACCGCTCAAAAGGACAATGTTTTGACAACCTTTGGCGGCGAAGGCGTGGCCCAGTTTGACGGAAGCGCCGAATCCTACATTTCCATGCCCTATGACTACATGTCACAAGTAACCAGTTTTACAATCTCTGTAAACGCTAATATGAGCCCTAGCATGAGTTTAAACACCCAATGGCTGTGGTCATTTGCTAATACAACAAGCCCCGGCGCGCAAAGCGGCGGCTACTTGGGCATTATTATAAGTAGCTGGCGGAACGGCGGAACTATTTATGCCATAACTTCAACGGGGTACAACAATGAGTACTATGTTTCAAACGGCACCAGCTCTTCCGCTTCACCCATTCCAAGCGGAAAATGGGTAAATGTGACCATCACCTACGATTACAGCTTATCTGAAGCTAAATTCTATCTTGACGGGGCTTTGATTGATACCCAGTATTTCAGCCTAAACCCGTCAAGCCTGGGAACGTTCCAGACCGCATACATAGGCAAATCCTCCTTCCCCACCGATGATATGTATATCGGCTATGTGGACGACTTTATGGTTTATGACAGGGCTTTGTCAGGCGAAGAAATTATGACTTTGGCTGAAAAAGCCTTTGACATGAACTCCAAGGAAATGTTAAAACACTTAAAACTCGGCGACTTGTCCAAAGTCCGTTCCGATTTGGATTTGCCCACAAACATAAAAGGAAACCAAATTACATGGGAATCTTCAAACCCCAATGTAATTTCAAATACAGGTAAAGTTACAAGAACGGATAAATACGAAGAAGTTACACTAACCGCAACCGTTAACTTCGGCTCATACACAAGGACAAAATCATTTACCGCCACGGTTTTGCCGCTATTTGAAAGCGCAGAAGAAAAAGTTGAATTTGATAAAGAATGGTTCATTGAAAAATACGCAAGTAAGGTAAAATACAGCTTAAGGGAGGAATACACAGGCCCCGAAGGCACAACAATCAGCCTTACATTCCCGCAAAACTCCCAGGCAATCTCCCCTGACGGCACAGTAACCCGCGGGGATAAGGACCAAAAAGTAAATGTTTTGGTAACCTTTACAAACGGCGGATATGAAAAAAGCGAAAATGTAGAATTTACAGTAAAAGCCAAAGATGTTTACACAGGCTACCTATATGTAACCTTTGGCGCAGACAACACCAACGAAAACCTATTCTACTGCTTAAGCCGCGACGGCGTAAACTGGGTAAAAATCACTGATGACTCAACACCAGCGGCAATTTCCACCAAAGGGCAGGGCAATATCCGCGACCCGCAAATCGTAAGAGGCCCTGAAGGCTTGACCCTTGTTCACACAAACGGCACACCTCCCGAAAACTGGTCCTACGGAGCGGTGTCATCCGATTCCTTCTCCATCTGGACATCCTACGACAACCTTGCTTCATGGGATGATGAAAGAATAATTACAACCATTGAAAATTCTTACACAAACTGGGCGCCTGAAATCTTCTGGGACGACATTAGAAGGGAATACATCGTGACCGTTGCCATCAGGAATACTGAAAATGAACAGCACAAGATTTACTACATGACAAGCCCGGATTTGGTACATTTCAGCGAGCCCCAGGTACTATTTAACCCTGGATATAACGCGATTGACGCGACAATCCAGTATGAAAACGGAAAATATTATATCTTCTATAAAAATGAAGAAGCAAAAGGCGTATATCCTTCCAGCAAGCTTGTGGTAATGGCAGAAACCGAGGATTTGTTCGACCCTGAAAAATATACCTACTACCATGACAGGTCCATCTTCCCCTCAAGCTTTGACATCGAAGGCCCAACATTATTTAAGAGCCTGGACGGCAGCAAATGGTACGCAATCTGCGATTTCTATGCGGGCGGAACCCCGATTATGTGGGAGTCCGAAACATTGGCAGGCCCATGGACACAAGTGAGGTATTCAACCATTCCGTCAGGATTTAGGCACGGCAGCGTGCTACCCATCACCGAAGAAGAATTCCAGGCAATACTTGATAAATTTAACTTTGACTTTGACAGCATAGAATTCATACAAAGGGAAAAACCAAAGGACATTATGCCCGAACAGCGCGGCCCGATCCTATGGTATAAGTTCGACGGCGAAAAATCCAATGTGGTTGTGGACTACTCAGGAAACGGAAACCACGGCAGATACTATGGGAACGCAGACCACGCCGACGACGCTAAATACGGAAACTCCTTGTACCTTGACGGAAACGGCTCATATGTTAAAATGCCAAACCACCTCTTAAAGAAGGTATCTTCCATCACCATCACCAGCTGGGTAAAACTTGACCCGTCGTTGCCGAGGGCGCAAAGAATATTTGACTTTGGCTCAGACATGAACGCATATATGTACTTCAGCTTAAACAGCGCGGACAACAGGTCCACCGTTCAATTTACCATTACGCAGGCAGGCCCGGCAGGCTCACAAAGGCACCCTGAAAGCGTAAGAAGGCCTCTTCCTGAAGACTGCATTGACACATGGATCCACACCGCGGCGGTTCTTGCGGAACAGCCAAACGGAACATACACCATGAGTATTTACATCAACGGCGAAAAATTCTACGACGACCTATCCGGCGTAAGCATCGGCCCGTGGGCTGTGGGAGGATTAAATAACTACATCGGAAGAAGCCAGTTCCTAACAAACGGAGACCAGGATTTCAAAGGCTACATCGACGACTTCAGGATTTATAACCGCGCGCTTTCACCTGATGAAATCAAGGCTTTGTATGACTTTGAACCTTCAGAAATTAACTTTGATAAAGAAGAGTTGGTTGCGGGTGAAAAAGTTAAAGCCTCTGTTGACGTATTTAATGACGATATAGACACCGAAGAATATACATTGTATGTTGCGTTGTTTGATGAAGACAAACTTGTAAAAGTTGTATCAGCAACATCTTCCATTGCCCTTGGCGAAAGCGGAACCATTGAAGCAGAAATTGAGATACCAAGCGGCATTGACCCTGACAAATGCACCCTAAAAGCATTCTTGTGGAAGGGTAAATCCTTAAAACCCCATGCTGATGTAAAAGAACTTTAAAAAAAGAGGCGCAAACTTTTGCGCCTCTTTTTGCTGATTTGCTCTAACAGCTTCCTGTTTGGATATATCCCCCTTTTTGCTTTATTAAAATAATGTGCCGTTTAGTTTTAAACGGCACATTTTTATTTATAAAAAACCCGTTTTTCAAATTTATTCAACAAAAATATACAAAATGGTTGATGAAATGCTGGTTTTTTGTTATAATTTAAGAAATTTTATTACACAGAAAGGGGTATCTCAAATGCACAAAAAAATTGTGGCGCTTTTAATCTCCATTGTGTTTATCATGGGCTCATTTGCGGCATTTGCCCAAGATGAAAGCCAGGATTTGGAAAATCTAAACGAAAACCTTATTCTTCATTACGATTTTAACGAAAACGCTAACGACAAAAGCCCAAACGGCTACAATGCGACATTGCCAAGCGGCGCAGTAATTACAACTTTTGACCAAAGAGGCGTGGTAAGGCTAACAGGCGCTGCTACAAGCTATGTACAATTGCCCGTAAATTACGCAAACAGCTTAGAGGATTTTACTATCTCC
Source organism: Clostridiaceae bacterium (assembly GCA_012521455.1). Lineage (GTDB taxonomy): Bacteria > Bacillota > Clostridia > UMGS1883 > JAAYMJ01 > JAAYMJ01. The sequence continues at coordinate 32 of JAAYMJ010000011.1, read as the reverse complement.
ACTGATTTATATATCGACCCGACCATGTCCTT
>JAAYMJ010000096.1 GCA_012521455.1 Clostridiaceae bacterium | reverse complement strand
TGGAAATGGTAAGAAGCGGTCTTATGGCAATTGAACGGGGCACAAAAATACTATCATAAAAATTTAATATTTTGAAAGGATGAATATTTTGAAACATTTGAAAAAATATCTGGCAGTTTTAATCCTTGCGCTAATCCTGCTTACATCCTGCGGCAAAGAAAAAAGCCCCGCGCCTGCGCAGACCCCATCCCCCTCGCCAACACCCGCGGAAGAGCAGGCTCAAAATTATGAAAAAGTCTTTGAGCTAAACCCCACCGACAAGCTTTCGGAAATGAACGAAAGCGGCGAGGGAAAATACGCGGGATGGCTTAAGGAAAGAGGGGAAGACACAATTGTTGTTACAACGGAAGGGGAAGATTACACATATAAATTGACCGAACGGGCAATAAAAGTTTTGTATAAACTGAACATCAACCCGGGAGACGCGGTAGTTGTTATATTTACCGAAGAAAACGGCGAAAGGATTGCAAAGGATTTGGAAAAAGTGGTTATGTAAAAAAATTTGTATATAATAAAAAAAACAAAAAATCCCCCAAACGGGGGATTTATTTTTTTTAGGTGTAACATTATAAGTATAACCCGCTGGCTTCTGCCGCATGACTTTCGCAGGACATAAATACTATTAAACTCAGCTGTTTCATATTAAGCAATCCTATTCACCATACATCCAGCAAATGCGTTTTGCCATGAAGTTTTTACTATCCCCGCGGATTGGACTAATATTTTTTACTTTATTTCTTTTTTTATTCCTTTACTCTATTTATTATTTTACTTCCAACACATTCCCGCCGCCCGCCACCCCGCGCAAAAAAGGTATCCCCCGCGTGGGATACCTTTTTAAATTCCAAGATAAAACATATAAAACCCCAAAACTGCCATAACCAAACCCATTACAAATTTTACAATGTTATTTATAGCCGGGTATTTGCTGTTTGATGTAACCCGCTTTGCAAAACCCACAAAAGTTCCCGACAAAACCACAAGCACGCTGTGGCCCAAAGAGTAGCACAACAAAAGCACTATCCCATATAAAAGCCTTCCCTCTTTTGCCACAATCGCCAAAAGCACCACCAAAACAGGGGTTGCGCAAGGGGATGAAAAAAGCCCGCCTAAAGCGCCTGTTAAAAACGCGCCTAAAAAGCCTTTTGACCTGTTTTTTGCCTGAAGGTAGCTTGCGGGGATAAAATTAAAAATTTCCCAGGTCTGCAAAGCCATCAAAAGCATTAAAACCCCCAAAATTATGTACCAAAAACCGCCCGCCCCCTGCATAAGCCTTCCCAAAAGGGAGGCAAAAACCGCAAGGATAGTAAAGGTAAAAGCATTCCCTAACGCAAAGGTCAGCGAAAGGAAAAAGGCGTTTTTTGTATTTTGTCCTTTGGTGTTGACATAGGAAATCACCAGCGGGATTTGGGATAGGCAGCAGGGCATAAAGGATGAAAAAATCCCAGCCAAAACCGCAAAAAGCGGCGCAAGGTAAAAGTTTTCGCCGATTTTTTGGGATAAAACCTCAACAAAAGCATTAAAGTAGCCCATCATCTGACACCCATTTCCTTTAAAATCTCCCAAAGGCCCTCTTTGGTGTTTTCCCCTTCCTGCGCCGTGAATAAATGCTCTTTGGTTTCCCTGTGGCTGTATATTAAAAAGTTTTGTTTTTCTAAAAGGCTTTCGCTTGGAGTAAAAGGCGAGCCGTCAGCGTTGTAAAAAAGCCTTGTTGGCGTTGCCCTCACGGGAAAATCCTTTGCAAATGAAGGGTTTTTTGATAAATCAACATAGACAAACGTAAGCTTCCCTTCCGTTTCCCCCTTTATTTCAGACAATGTGGGGAGCATGAGCTTGCATACGGGGCAGGTGGCCGATGAAAACTCAATCATTATCGGAAGGCCCCGCGCTTTTAATTCTTCCATGTTTATTGGCTCATTTACGGGCACAATTCCGGCGCTTGCGGTTTCGGTTTTTGCTGTTTTAAAATACCAAAGGGACGCTAAAATACATACAAAAACAATAGGAATAATAATTTTAAAAAAAACCGGTTTATCCGCCACAAAATCAATCCTTTCTCTTTTCTTATATCTACATTTTATGCCCAAGTGAAAGCATATATTATACACAATCTGTAGACAAACTGCGTTTTTGAACCCTTTGGGGTCTTTAGGGTGAAGCTTCCGCTAAAACCCGCGGTTTTTGGGCTTTTAAAACACACTTTGCATGGTCTTGCGCGAAAGAGCGCAAGCTAAAGCCTTGTTTTCAAACAAGCCCCCAAAAATCACTGTGCTTTTGTTTAGTCGTGCCAGTTTTTCACACTATGTATTTAGTTTAATATACCATTCCCCGGGGCAAATGTAAAGGGTTTTTTAAGCCAGCCAGCAATACTTATAAAAAAGCGCCATTTTTTTGTAAAAAATGGCGCCAATTTTTCAAAAACACTATTTAATGCTGTTTCTGTAGACCCTGGGGCTTACCCCTGTGTGTTTTTTAAACGCGAAGGAAAAATGCTCCAAGGATGAATAACCCAGCCTTTCAGAAATATCCTTAACCGGCAGGCTTGTATTTTTTAAAAGGGATTTTGCCGTATCCATCCTTGCGTTTAGCTTTTTTTGCGAAAAGGATAAATTATAATGCTTTTTTAAAAACCTTTGCGTCTGCCGCTGGCTCAAAGAAAGCCTCAAAGCCAAATCTTTCAAGGTTTTGTTCGGGTAATCCCACAAAAAGAAATCATCAATCACGGAAATCCTTTTGTCGTCCAAAGTCTTTGTCGGGACTTTCGCGAAAATCTGCAAATCCTTTGAATAAATCTTTAAAAGCCCGATAACAATCCGCTCAATGCTGTTTTTAATGCTTTCGTAGTAGGCAATATGCCTGGTTTGGTTGTCTTTGTTTATCCTTTCAAATTCCAAAGCTAAATTATCAAAATCTTCCCCGTAATAAAAATTTTTGCCCAAAAAAAGTTTCGCGATATCGCTGTCGTTTTTCGGGGTGCGGTTTTCAAAACATATGCAGTATTCCGCCATGGGTTCATTTGGGTCAAAGTACTGCTCATGCACCACGTCGGGGCCCGTCATGTACAAAATGTTTTTATAAAGCTCATATTTTTTCCCATTGGCAATTAAAGTCCCCTTCCCGAAAGGGACAAAATGCAGCTCATAGGTGTTATTGCTGTGGATATGGGCGCCGATTGACACGGTAAAAACGCCATATTTAATGCTTAACACTTTCAGCTTTAAATCCCCGACTTCAACCGTCATGTTTAAATCATCCAAATTAAAAGCGCCGCTCATAAAACCCACCCCTTTTATTTTAGTTTACTATAAAATAATAAAAAATCAATAGTCTTCGAAAACACGACATCAAATTGAAAAAAATGTCTTTTAAAAGTCTGGTTTAACCTTTGAAACATATATAAAATAGAATTGTAAAGAAGTATTAGGAGGACAAAAATGAGCAGCATAAATTACGAAATTCCGGAGTGGTTTTCCAACGCTAAATTCGGCATTTTCATACACTGGGGGATATACAGCGTGCCCGCCTTCGGGGATGAATGGTACGGGCACTGGATGTACATACCAAATTCCAAGTGCTGGGCAGGGGATGATATCTACACATATCACCAGCAGCACCACAAAGGAAAAGGATACAAGGACTTTATAAAAGATTTCACAGGTGAAAAGTTTGACGCGAAAGAATGGATGGACTTATTCGTTGAAGCGGGCGCAAAATATGTTGTGCCTGTTGCAATTCACCACGACTCCTTTGCCATGTATGACTCCCGCCTCACACGGTGGAAAGCCACAGCCATGGGCCCGAAGGTGGACTATGTGAGAAAGCTTTATGAAGAGGCAAAAAAGAGGGGCTTAAAATTTGGCGTGTCCCAGCATTTTGCGGAAAACTGGTGGTTTTTCCCCCACGTGGAAGGCTTAGACACCTCGGAAGAAGAGTATTTTGACTTATACAACGTAGGCAAAGGGGAAGAAAAGACAAGCCAGGAGCACCTAGACAGGTGGTATGGTTTTTCAAAAGAACTCATCGACATGTTTGAGCCCGACATGCTTTACTATGACTTTGAAATCGCAAAGGACGACTACAAGGAAAAAAGGTACGAAATTTTAAAATATTACTACGAAAAACAAAAACAGTGGAATAAAGGCGTGGTACTAAGCTATAAATACGGTGCCTTCCAGGAAGGCGAGGCGCTTTTGGACGTTGAGCGGGGAGGCCTTTCTGAAATCAGGAAACTCCCGTGGCAAACCTGCACATCAATCGGCGACAAATCATGGGGCTATGTTGAAAACGACCGCTACAAGACTCCGCTTTCAATAATCCAAACCCTGATTGACACCGTAAGCAAAAACGGCTGCCTTCTCTTAAATGTGTCCCCGAAAGCTGACGGCACAATACCTGAGGGGCAGGTAAAAATTTTAAAGGAAATAGGAAGCTGGCTTAAGGTTTACGGGGAGAGCATTTACAACACAAGGCCCTATAAAGTATACGGAGAAGGTGAAACAAAGGCAAAAGATGGGGCGCTTTCCGAAGGGAACACCGCCTACACCAAAAACGACATCCGCTTTACCGTAAGCCAGGATAAAAAATCACTCTATGCAATATTTATGGCGCCAACGGACGAAGACGGGGTAACAATTAAAAACGTCTCTGACAACAAAATAACCTCCGTAAGCCTTTTAGGCTATGGCGGACTTTCATTTGAAAGGGCTGATGACGGGCTTTTGGTAAAAATACCAAAGGATAAAATAAACGGCCCCTACGCGTTAAAAATATCGAGTGAAGATACATGGATATAAAAAGGAGGTAAAATTGTGAAAAAGTTAGGGTCATTGCTATTAGCAATCTTATTCCTGTTGCCGCTAATCCCAAAAGGGGTAGTTGCTGACACCATAACCTTCACCCCCGACGCGGCAAGCCTTAAGAAAAACCCCGTGCCCGAATGGTACCGCGACGCAAAGTTCGGGATTTTCATTCACTGGGGCATTTATTCGGTGCCGGGCTATGGCGACGAATGGTACGGCAGGCATATGTACAGCCCCGGCTCAAAGCACTGGGCAATATCCCAGGGATACGACCAAAACAAACCCTTAATTTATGACTATCACAAAGCCACCTACGGCTCACCTCAAAAAAACGCGCCCAACCGCTTTGGCTACGCTGACTTTTTAAACTTGTGGAAAATCGACAAATACGACCCCAATGAATGGGCTGACCTATTCGTGCAGGCAGGGGCAAAATATGTAACCATTGTAGGTATCCACCACGACTCTTTTGCCCTATGGGACTCCGACGTTACCCCGTGGAACGCGGTAAACAAGGGCCTTGGAACGGACAATTTCGGCGTTGACGTCGAAAACGGAAACGGCCGCGACTTGGTGGGGGAACTTCAGCAAGCGGCAAAAGCAAAGGGCCTAAAATTTGGTATCTCCAACCACTTTGCTGAAAACCGCGGCTGGTTCCCAAGGTCCTCTGCGCAGGACGGCTCCTATGACACCGACGTTACCAAGAACGACCCGTCAGGAAGACAATGGCTGTACAGCCCCACCGACATGACCGCGCAGGAACAGGCCCAAAGATGGCTTGATATAACATTAGAATACATAGACAAATACCATCCTGACTTAACATACTTTGACTCAGGGCTTTCATGGTCGGAATTTAACCAGGTAAAACGCCAGTTTGCGGCCCATTATTATAACAGCGCCCAAATCCACAACCCCGAAGGCGTTCTGTTTAACTACAAAGGCAGCACCTTTACCGACGGGGAAGCGGTATTGGACATTGAAAGGGGCCAGCTTTCATATATCCGCTCAATGCCGTGGCAGACCGACACAGCACTAAGCGCAAAATCCTGGGGCTATGTGGAAGACGACGTATTCAGAAACGCCGACTATTTCCTCGGCTCCCTGATTGACATTGTCAGCAAAAACGGCTGCCTAATGTTAAATGTAGGGCCAAAACCCGACGGCACAATCCCTGAAGAAGCAAAACAAATCCTATTAGACATAGGCGCATGGCTTCAAAAGAACGGTGAAGCAATCTACGCAACCCGCCCGTGGGTAACCTTCGGCGAAGGCCCCACCGTTCCGGGAAGCTATTATTCGGATAACTCCCTTGCCTTTGTTGAAGAGGATATCCGCTTTACAAAGAGCAAGGACAATAAAAACTTGTTTATCTCAGTCCTAAAGAAGCCTTCCAAGAATTACTGCTTAGTTACCACCCTAAAGGAAGGAAAATTTGACGCGACAAAAATCAAAAAGATAACCCTATTGGAAACAGGCGAAGAACTAACTTTCTCTCAAAACGAAGAAGGTCTTTTGATAAACTATCCTGCGGATTATAGCCAAAAACTGCAGCACGCCTTTTGTATGAAACTTGAATTTACAACAGATTACATACCACCTTTAGCTACCGACGCCTTTTCATATAACGAAGCTGAAAACTACTACTACGGGGAAAATATTGAAAAAGTACACGCCTTTGTTGACGGCTCCGACGCGGTTAAAAATACAGCCGACGGCGCTTACACACAGCACTTCCTAAACTTCGGAAGATATGGCGCAACAGGTATAACCCTGCAGGTTTCCCCCGACTCCCAAGGCAAAATTGAAGTAAGGAAGGACTCCCCCGGCGGGGAACTATTAGGCACGGTAAATGTTACCGCGGGAGACAGCGACTATAAGACTTTAAACGCGGTGATAAACGCAAAAGAGCTTTCAGGGGACCAGACCATTTGCCTGGTTTACTACGGAAACATTAAACTAAACAAACTTATGGCAAGCTACCGTGCGGTTAACATGCTAATCCAGGCCGAAGACTTTGACGAAGGATATGGTGAAAACCTAACCTTAAGCGACTGCCCCGACGGCACAAAGAATTTAGGCTATATGAACACAGGCTACTGGGTAAAATACTCAAACTTTGATTTTGGCGATGGCATTTCAAAAATTGTTGCCCGCTTTGCCACAAACACAGGCCCCGAACCCCTTTGCGGCATTGAGTTTAGGATTGACTCATTGGATGAGCAAAACACAATCGCCTCAACAGGGGCAGGGTACAATACGGGCGGATGGGAAACATACAAGACCGTAACCTTGGACGTGACAAAAGAAGTAAAAGGAACCCACGATTTATACATCTACTTCCTCGGCCCGTGCAACCTTAACTGGTTTTATATGTACCCAAGCGGAAACACGGGGGAACCGTGGACGAGCGCAAACAGCTTTGAAAGCCGCCCGTTGGGCATAAATACGGGAATTGTGGTAACAGAATTTGAAGTTCGGCCCTTTGCGGATAAAATCGACGGTGTTATAGGCTATACCGCAAATAACATCGAAGTTTCCGACTGGGGACACCAGGCGATTGTAATCCGCTTTAACACCGACGGGTTCTTTGACTACCGCGATTACAACGCCTTTGTGGCCTCAAGCGTCCCCTATGAAAAGAACAAGACCTACGAAGTAAAAACCATTATTAACTTAGAAACAAGAACTTATAACGCGTATGCCCGCGAAAAAGGCGAAAAGGAATATAAAACAATTTGCCTTAACGCAAGGTTCAGGGACAGCGCCCCAGTGCCGTCAAATATCGGAAAAATCATCATCCGCGGCGGTTCAGGCGCGCCCGCGGGACAGTTCTATGTAAACAACCACAGGGTACGGCAGGTAAATAAACTGGAATACACAAACTTCACCCAGGACGGGGAAAAGAGGACATATAACTTCTATGCGGCAGAAAACCTAAACCCCACATTCATATTGGCCGCATATGACACGGACGGGAAACTTTACAGCATAATAACCAAAAAACAAAGCGCGGTGAAAAACCAGTTCTGCCAGGTGGATTTCCCGCATTTAGACCCCAAGTATACCTACAGGCTTTATGTATGGAACGACATTAAAAACCTGACACCTGTAATCTCCCCTCTCGAGGTAAAATAATAAAAAAGGCCGTTTTGGTTTTCCAAAACGGCCTTTTTTATTAAATCATCCTGGCGATTTCCTTTTTGAGGCGGTTTATAATCCGCTTTTCAAGCCTTGAAATATATGATTGGCTAATGCCCAGCATATCTGCCACTTCTTTTTGGGTTTTTTCTTCATCCCCCAAAAGCCCGAACCTAAGCTGCATAATTTGTTTTTCCCTGTTTGAAAGCTTTTTTATGGCGTTTTGCAAAAGCTCTTTTTCAATTTCATCATCAATGTCGCGGTTTACAATATCATTATCCGTTCCCAAAACATCGGAAAGCAGAAGCTCATTCCCGTCCCAGTCCACATTAAGGGGCTCATCAAAGGACACTTCCACTTTTGAGGCATTGTTTTTCCTAAGATACATCAAAATCTCATTTTCAATGCAGCGGGAAGCATAGGTGGCAAGCTTTATGTTTTTTTCAGGGTTGAAAGTGTTAATTGCCTTAATCAATCCAATAGTGCCAATGGAAATTAAGTCCTCCAAATTAACCAAAGTGTTTTCAAATTTTCTGGCAATATATACAACAAGCCGCAAATTGTGCTCAATTAACGTGGACTTAACTGACGCGTCGTTTGTTTTGAGCTTTGCCAAAAGCCGGGCTTCTTCCTCGTTAGACAAAGGAGGGGGAAGGACGTCGCTTCCGCCGATATAGTGGATGAATTCACGGCCTAGCTTTAACTTAATCAAAAGCTTTGCATAAAGGATTTTGAGTTTTAACCTCATTTTATCAAGTGGCAGCATTAAGTAACATCTCCTTTATTTAAACATTTTTACTTACGCTAAAATCTCAGGGCCAATGATGGCATGGTACTTGTCATCTTTAGAAAGGGGGCGGTTATATACCCCCACAATTAAGTTTTCAATGACCTTTTCCTTGTCATCATCCACAATCCATGCGCAATCAGGCTTAAACCCGATTAGCATTCCCGACTCTTTCCCCAATGATGAAAAGGGTATGAACCTGAAATTCAGCCTATGCGTTCCCAAAATCTTTGAAATCCCGTCGGATGACTCAAACACCTCGCGGGACTCCTCAGGGATGTAGGGCTTAATTTTTTCGTAGCACACAACCGCCACGGGGGAGTCGGTAATGGGGTCATGCAAGGTGTTTCCCGTGTCTATGAAGGCTTTTATATCCACAATTTCCCCTAAAACCTGTATCCTCAAATCCTTAAGCAAATTCTCGCTTCTGAATATGGTTTTAAAAAACCTTGACAAAACAAGGATGAGGATGAGTACAAAAAAACTTGACAAAATCAAAAGGTAAAGGGGAACATTTATGTACAAAATCCCGTTTGATATAAACGCCCCCAGTTTTGCGCCACTTCCGGTAAAGAATAATAAAAAAAACGCCCCTCCGCCCAGCGCAAACGAAACGAAGTAAAAAACGCCCAGCACTTTAAAAAATAAAATCACGTCTTTAATTTTAAAGGATATGGCAACAAGCCCCAGCGAGAATAAAAATTTAGATACAATGCTGTATAAGGGGGAAAGGGATGGGAAAAACATGCACACAGCGTACAGCGCCCCCACGGACGCCCCGTAAAAGAGCCTTGTGTATGACGGTTTTATTTTTGCTAACTTGCTTGTCAGAAACAAAATTATGTAGTTTGCGAAAAAATTGACCAAAAATAAAACGTCAACGTAAACAACGGGCATTTTATCCCCTTCCTTGTTATTGCGTTCTAATTAAGATTATACAACTTGCGCTTTGAGTATTTTGTCGCAACAAAAAACTGAATTTATTTTTTTTGCGACATAAAGCGCGGCATTGTTGAAATTGCAAACACAAAAAATTAATATTTACTATTTTATTATACGTATAAAGTCGATGTAAATA
>JAAYMJ010000095.1 GCA_012521455.1 Clostridiaceae bacterium | reverse complement strand
TTTCCCTGCCGCAAAGGCGGTCCTTGCAAAGCCGTACCCGCCGCCTGCTTCCATATGGGCGATAAATACAAATTCGTTGGTTTCCTTGTTATACAAGAAGTTTTGGCTTTCAAAGCCCGCTTCTTTAATATCGGAGCAGGTTGGGTGGGATACTATGTCTTGGAAATTTAAAACTTCAAATTCGTTTCCGTATACTATGTCGTCGGTGGAGGTTTGGCAAACTAATGAGCCAAAACCGCCTACCCCGTCAGTCCTGCCTTTGGTTGAAAAGCGGTAATACACGCCGTCAATATAGAATTGGTTTGGCTTTTTAAGGCCTGATGATACAATATTGCTGCTGATTTTTAAATCCCCGGGAAGTTCATAGGGGATGATTAGGTTGGATTCTGCCTCGTCGATTAGCTGGTCTTCGATATAGGCTTTTACTTTATAGGTGTATTTATAGCCTATAACCAAGTCATAATCGTCCATGCTTGTGCCTGTCAAGGTGTTTATAAGTTCATATTCGTTTCCGTTTGTTGAACGGTATACTTCATATTTTGTCGCGCCGTTTATGGGGTACCATTGGATTTTTGCGTTGGTTACATTGTCCTCGCCCTTTATTACAAAGGGGGTAACGCCCACGGCAAAAAGCTTATATTCACTTTTTCCCACTTCTTTTAAGGTAAAAATTTGGGATGAATCCCCTTTAAATTCCTCCTGATAGAGGTAACCGTCTTTTACTGTCAGGTATAAATTTGAGTGTTTGCATTTAAATAAGTAATTTCCTGACTGGGTTTTTTGAAGTTCAAAGATTTGGTTGTTCCCGTAATTTATTGTGTATTGGGTAAGTTCCTTGCCCGCGTCGGTGCTAATGCCGGGAATGTCAAAGGCTTTGTTGGATTTTTTGTTAATAACTGTATACTGGCCGACACCTTGGGGGATAAAGAGCCAGTCCATGATTTCATCATCTTGTTCGTCCTGTAAATTTATTCTGGCGCCGTCTGTTAATGCGCTGTTTGCGACGGACACCACTTTTTGGGTTGATGTATGTATAATTCTAAAGATTTTTCCGCCTAAAGTTTTGTCAGGGGAGAAGGAAAGTTCATCGCCTGAGACTGCAATCAGGGATGAAATAATCAGCGCTGATAATATAATGCTTAATATCTTTTTCATAGTATCACTCCTTATCCTCAGTTTCAATCAGGATTACGGTAAAGATTTGGGAGTCGTCCCCTGTAAACTCTTCCTGATATAAGTAGCCGTCTTCTTTTACGGTTACATATAGGCCTGAATGCCTGCACTGCAAGTAGTAGTTACCGTCGTCAAGTTTTATGAACTTAAATACCTGGTTGTCCCCGTAGTTTGTGCCGTACTGGGTAACCCATGCCCCCGGTTCCATGTTAAAGCCCGGGATATCTATTGCCCGCTTGCTCTTTTTATTTATAACGGTAAAATAGTCCTTGTCCTGTGTTTCAAGGCTCCAAAGCTGGATATCTTCATCTTTTGTGGTGTCAATTGTAATTCTTGCACCGTCACCAAGCGCGTCGTTTGCAACGGTTAAGCTCTTTTGGGTTTTGGTATGTACAATCCTGAAATATTTGCCGCTGTACGGGTCTTTGGGATAGCCCGTTGTGCCGGTAGATGAAATTAATATTACTTTGGATTCCGCCACATAGTCCACTTTCGCGCCGAAAGCTTCGCTGACTGCCCTAAGGGGAACGAAGGTTCTGTCGTTGACGATTTTCGCAGGGACATCCAAAACTTTCTTTTCGCCGTTTACTTCCATTTCGGCCTGGTCGATGGTTACTTTAACTGTGGTGTTTTCCTTTTGGCTTGTTACGGTTTTGGTTTCGCCATCCCATGAAACGCTTGCGCCCAATGCTTCAAAAATTGCCCTCATGGGAACAAGGGTTCTTCCGTTTTCTATGAAAGGGTTTTGTTCAAAACTCAAAATTTTTCCGTCCAGCACCACTGTGATGTCGGAATTTGCATAGGCTGGCACAACCGATATAACATATGCCAGAATTAAAAGAAAACTTAGTACCTTTTTGATCATTTTTTTCCCTCACTCCTTTGAATGCATATATATCTAATTATAATAGGTTTTTGATTATAAGTCCATAATTTTATTAACTTTGGATTTGTTTTAACAAAAAATTTGCCCGTTTTGGGATTTTCTTTGCCGTCAGTTAATTGAACAAATCCTTACTTGGGGCTTTGCCGTATTCCTTTATATAGGTTCTGTAAAAGTTTGAATAGCTTCCAAACCCGGCTTTAAGGGAGGCCTCGCCGATTGAAAAGCCCCGCTTGCATAAATCCCTGACTAAAATTAAGCGTTTGAAGTTTATGTAATCAATGATTGTATGGCCGACGGAAGATTTAAACATGCGGCAGAGATAGTGCTTTGACAGGGAAAAGCGGCTGGCGATATCTTCTAAAGTAATGGGGCATGTGAGATTGCTGTTTATGTAGTTTAAAATATCCCTGATTTTTTCCCCTTGGCTTTCCCCTGAAATGTCGGGTTTTAGGGCGTTTATTAAATACAGGACTTCGACTACTGCGCATTTGAAAACAATTTCATCGGGGGTTTGCTGGAGCTTTAAATATTTGTCAACCCGCATAAGGGCGTCATAAAGCCCCGCCTGATACGCTCTTTGCCCGCTGATTTTATTGTATTTTCCCCACTGCCTGTCGAAAAAGACTGACAAATACCGCTGGCAGTTCATTTCCTCAAAAAACTTTTGGTTAATGTGTAAGGAAATCCGCTTATACTCGCAGATACTTTTATGCTGGACCATGTGCATTTCGTTGTTTCTCACAATTATTGTGTCATAGGGGGAAAGGTTATAAATATTTCCTTCAACGTTAAATACCGCGTCGCCTTTTAAAAACATAAAGATTTCAATAGCGTTGTGGTTGTGCATATAGAATTTTTCGGGGTCCACTGCTTTGTCGGTGAGCACCCCAAAATACACATTTTCTGGCATAAAAATCCCTCCTTGTAAATCATATAATAAAAGGTTAATATTTGCAATATATATGTTAATATTGATATTGAATTTCTTGTATCTTAATGTTAAAATTAACTTAAGTTTAGACTAGAAAGGTACGCTAAAAAGGAGGATTGATGATGAAAAAAGTTTTAAATTTAATATTATGTTTTATTATTTTATTCGCAATGCTTCCTCAAACCGTTACGAGCGAAGAAATTAATACCATACAAATACAGGCAACAAAAAACGCAAGCTTTAACAATAAGGATGAGTACATATACAGCGATGACAATATCCTGGCGGCGTCCGACAGCAAAGATAACTGGCAGGCCGCAAGGAGCTTTACCGATTTAGACGGCGCGACGGTAACTACTGCCTCAATTGACGGGACAGGGTTTAACACCCCGAGAAACGCGGTAATTGCTTTTCCTGCCGGGCCAATTTTAAGTGTGATTACGCCTGATGATATTAAATCGGTTACATTGACAGTGACCATTAAAAATGTAAAACAGGTAACAGCTAACGCCCGCCTTGCGGTTTACGGAAACACCTTGGAGCAGGAGTGGGACATGGCAACAAGCAATAAAACCACTTTTGGGGCGGACGCTTCAAGCGCAAATTTGGATAAACTTCCCCTTTTGGGCTTAACTGACGCTATAACCGTTGGAAGCTGGGGCTCGGAAGTGCAGTCAGGGCAAAGCGTTAGCGTGAAGACTTTGGCTTTAAAAGAATATGTGAAGGAAATGCTAAAAGAAGGATATTCCGAATTGACCTTCAGGTTTGCCTCACCTCTTGGCGGTATCAGGATTTACTCGGTATTTTCAAATTACAAGCCCACATTGACCATTGAGTATGATGACAGCGCGGCGGTGGTTGTAAACCATGTGATAGACGGGCAAAACTACAATTCAATCACTTTAAGCGACCAATGGATTGGCACGGAATATGAATTAACAGACGATGAGGCGCCGCGGTTTATTTTAATTGATGATGAAATTTACATAAGGGATAATGTGAACGGGAAAATTACCATTACGCCAACAGAAAAACATGAAGAAGTGGATATTGAATATAAAAAAGTTACAATCGCAAATGTTGAGCCTGTAAATGTAAGGGCATACGTGAACACTTTGCCTAAAATGCCCTCTGCTGTGGAAGTGGAATTTTCGGATTCACAAAAAACGCAGTGCAACGTTATTTGGGATATGGATGATATTGCTTTGAAAATTAAAAGCGAAGGGGTATATGAAATAAGGGCGCCTTTTGAATTGTTCCCATCATCTTATGCGGTTTGCAATTTGGTTGTGGAAGAATTTGAGCCGAATGAGTCGGTTCTAACAAACAGCGGCGGCTGGAACTGGTATGCTGAGCCTAGCGGAATGCATATCCAGCCGGGGGATGAGCTGGCGTTAAGATATCAAAACAATCACTCATCAAATAACGGCTATGTATTCACAAAAGACAGGACTTACTTTGGCTGGTGCAAGGACGACGGCACCGTTGAAGT
>JAAYMJ010000094.1 GCA_012521455.1 Clostridiaceae bacterium | reverse complement strand
TAATATTTTAAAGTGCTTTAAGGAGTGGTTTTATGAATATAAACCTCACCCCGAGGCTTTTGGCGGCGGCAAGGAAAGTGGATAAGGGGGAAAGAATTGCAGACATTGGCACCGACCACGGATATGTTCCCATATACTTAATTTTATCAGGGGTAGCAGGGCGCGCGATTGCCTGCGACATAAACGAGGGGCCCCTTATGAGGGCGTATGAGAATATAAAAAAGTATGATTTGTGTGATAAAATAGAGTTAAGGCTTTCCGACGGTTTTAGCAATATCGGCAAAGATGAGGCGGACACCGCCCTGATTTTAGGAATGGGCGGGCTTTTAATCGCAAGGATACTTGACAATTCCCGCCATACGGGAATTGATACCTTTATCCTACAGCCCATGCAGGCCCAAAGCAAGCTAAGGGAGTATTTATATAATAATAATTTTGTGATTTTGGATGAGGAGCTTGCAATGGAAGGGGATAAAATATACACTATTATAAAGGCGGTGCGGGGAACCCCCAAAAAGGTGGAAAAAGTTTATTACCATATCGGGGAAAAGCTGATTGAAAACCGCGACCCCCTGCTGCCCCTTCTTTTGGATAGAAAAATCAACGAGTATGAAAAAATTATAAAAGGCCAGGAAACAGGCAGGGGTAAAGCTGACAGCGATGTTTATGAATTGCTTAAGGGGTTTAAAAAAATAAAGGATAGGATGGAAAGGTGGTATTAAAATGAAACTGGCGGAAATTATATCCTGCATTGAAAATATATCGCCCGTAGAGCTTGCGGAAGGCTTTGACAACGTAGGCCTTTTAATAGGTGACGGGAACAGGGAAGTTAAAAAAGTGCTGCTTTGTTTGGATGTGGATGAGGTTGTGGCAAGGGAAGCGGCTGAAATTGGCGCGGATTTGATTATATCCCACCACCCTGTGATTTTTCACCCGTTAAAAGACATAACCACCAAAACCCCCTCAGGCAGGATGGTTATAACACTAATTAAAAACAATATTGCGGTATATTCTGCCCACACCAATTTGGATACGGCAGAGGGCGGGCTTAATGACCATTTTTGCGAGGTTTTGGGGCTTAAGCCCTTAAGGCCCTTGGACGAAGGGGGCTTGGGAAGAATTTGCGAGGGCAATGTCACTTTGGAAGAGCTAGCAAAAAGGTGCAAAGAGGCTTTTAATTTGCCCTATGTAAAAGCAAGCGGGGACAAAAACAAGTTTTTGTCCACAATCGCCGTATGCACCGGAGGGGGCTCCTCCCTTGTGGACGCGGTGAAAAGGGAAATGGCAGACTGCTATATTTCAGGGGATATTTCATACGGAAAGGCAAGGGAGTTATACTTTTTAGGGATAAGCCATGTTGAAATAGGGCATTATGACAGTGAAATCATTGTTATGGATCTGTTGGAAAAGATTTTAAGGGATGAGTTTGAGGGGGAAATTGAGCTAATAAAATCAAAGAGGAATATTAACATCTACAATTATTATTGATACAAACATACTTTTGTGGTATAATCCTATTACTGTTTTTGAGAGGTGATTTAGTTGGATTTTAAGTCATATGTGGCTTTAAAAATAAGGGAAAAGACAAATTTGGAAAACGCTTTTGACTATATTGAAACCCCGCCTGATGAAAAGATGGGGGATTTGGCGTTTCCCTGCTTTGTGCTTTCAAAAACTTTAAGGAAGGCGCCAAACATTATCGCGCAGGAACTTGCGAAGGAAATTGGATCCGACGGATATATAAAAGAGGTACAGGCGGTAGGCGGGTATGTAAATTTTTATTTTGACAGAAACGCCTATTCCAAAAATGTATTATCTGAAATATTTGATAAAAAAGAAGACTATGGGAAATTGGACGAAGGGCGCGGGAAAACCATTGTGATTGACTACTCGTCACCGAATATCGCAAAGCCCTTCCACATCGGCCATTTGTTCTCCACCGCAATTGGCCACTCCTTGTCAAGGATTTATGAGCATTTGGGATACAAGGTGGTAAAGGTAA
Organism: Clostridiaceae bacterium; assembly: GCA_012521455.1. Classification (GTDB taxonomy): domain Bacteria; phylum Bacillota; class Clostridia; order UMGS1883; family JAAYMJ01; genus JAAYMJ01. The sequence continues at coordinate 300 of JAAYMJ010000094.1, read as the reverse complement.
ACCACCTAGGGGACTGGGGCACCCAGTTTGGAAAATTGATTTGTGCTTATTTAAGGTGGGGGGACAAAGAAAAAATCGACAAAGACCCCATAAATGAGCTTTTAAAGATATATGTTAAATTCCATGAAGAAGCGGAAAAAGACCCGTCATTGGAAGACGAGGCGAGGGCGTACTTTAAGCGCCTTGAGGAAAACGACCCTGAAGTCGTGAAACTTTGGCAGTATTTTAAGGATATTTCCCTGGTGGAATTTAACCGAGTGTATGACATGCTTGGGGTATCCTTTGACTCCTACGCGGGGG
>JAAYMJ010000093.1 GCA_012521455.1 Clostridiaceae bacterium | reverse complement strand
TGGGAAATTTCAATGTTTAACTTATGAATTTCATCTTCCAGTTTCATAAGGTAGGAAAACACATTTAATACTTCTTCGTATAAGGTTTTGCCTGAGCCTTCAAAAACATTTTGTTTTAAGTACCCTATTTTACATTCTTTGTTTATAAAAATACTGCCAAAGTCATAAGGCTCCTGGTTTAACAAAACCTTAAACAAAGTGGTTTTCCCGACGCCGTTTGAGCCGATAAAACCGATTTTGTCGCCCAAGTTTACAGATAAGTTTATGTTTTCAAATATGAGATTGTCACCATAGTGTTTTGTTAAATCATTTGCCGAAAGTAACAGCATAGCAACTCCCAAAAATATAGGGCTGTTTCAAACGGGTATTGAAACAGCCCCGGATTTTTAAATATTATCTTTTCTTTATTGTGCCGTTTTCAAATAAAATTACGTTAACGGTATTGCCTTCTTCATCCAAAACTTTGATTCTGTCGTTTTCAACTTCAAGTTTCATGTTTACTCCTGAAATTAAGAAGGGGTTTGCGGGTATGAATTCCCCTTCGTTGTAGCAGGAAATAAAGGTGCAGGGGTAAACGTTGTTGTCGAAATTGAATTGGATGTATAGCTCTAATTTGCCGTCATTGTTTAAATCCGCTAATTTTAAATCCCTGACTTCCAATATTTCCATTCCGCCTGGAAGGGTAACTTCCTTGCCGCTGTCAAAGAAATAGTTTGTGCCGTCTTTATGATAGATTTCAACGTTTAATTTTTCTTTTACTTCAGCGCTTGATATTAGTGTATAGCCGCTGTCTTCTTCCATAATTTTTTCATATAGGTCTTTGTTTTCGTTTGCGATAATTTCAGCGTTTGTGTATTTTAATGTTTTATACCAGTTTGATAAGCGGTTCGCGCTGGTTAGGTAGTAATTTAGCTTTGTAATTGAAACAATTTCATAGAAGTTATTGTTTATAACACAGGCGTTATATTGTAAAACCATGTTTTTCCTAACGCCGTCTTCATTTAAAATGTATGTGTAAGTGTGGCTTGCGGTTTTATTTTCAAAGTCAATGCTGCTTTCATAGGTGGAAGCGTTTTTGGGAACGCCCGCTTTTTCAAGCCTTGCCAAAAGATTTGTAAACAGAAAGTTAAAATCAATCTTATCCCCGACATTTAGCTGGCTTGCCACAAACAAAACAATGTCCTGGTCATCTTCTGAAACAAATTTCGTAACATTTATGGGGTTTCCGTCAATCCCTGAAAATTCGGTGTTTTTATCCAAAACAACAAAGTTTTTAGGAGCCCTGATTTGGAATTCCCCGTCGGCGTTTTTATAATCACTTAAGCCATAGTCAAACCTGAATGCGTATGGCGCGGATAAATCAACGGTGTATGTACTTTCATCCCATGAAACCTTGCCGCCCAAGGAGTCAATTACAAACCTGACAGGCACAAGGGTTCTTCCGTCAATAATCATTGATGGGACGTCCAATATAATTTCTTTTCCGTCGGCGATTACTTTTGTGTCGTTTACAATCATTGTAATCAAATGCCCGCCTCCGGAAATGTCAATTTGCCTGGTTGCGTCATCCCATGACACAGTGTAGCCCAATTCTTCGGAAATCTTTCTTAAAGGTATCAATGTCCTTCCTTCCACAATAACAGGCGGGACATCAAAGGAAACCAAATTTCCGTTAAGCACTACCTTAACAGTCTGGTCCGCTGAAATTAAAACGGAAAAGACTGAAATTAAAAGGCAGAGTGAAAGCAAAAACGATAGTATTTTTTTCATAAGCATAACCATCCCTTTCAATGCTTTGGTTATTATTATACTTAATGTAGATTATAGACGAAAAATGGGCTTATTTCAATACTTTTTACAAAAAACGTATTGTGTAAATTTACCCTTTAGGTTAAAATATTAAAGATAATTAGAAAAATCTGTATAAGAGGTTTTTATGAACGCTTTTGTATTGAAACTAATTGCGATAACTGCCATGACTATTGACCATATCGGGTATGTGTTTTTTCCCTATAGCACATGGATGCGCGTGGCCGGCAGGCTTACCATGCCCATTTTTGCTTTTTTAATTAGCGAAGGGTTCAGGCACACAAAAAATATTGACAAATACATAAAGCGCATGTTTGTTTTTGCCCTCATTTCGGCGGTTCCTTTTTTCCTTTTGTTTAAAACCCCGTCGGATGTGCTTTTTGCGTACCTTTTCGCCCTTTTGGGGCTAAAGGGAGCGCAGCATGAGGCTGACAAAAGGAAAAAGGTTTTAAAGCTTTTGGGCTTTGCGGTTTTATCCTTGGTCTTTGTAACTGACTGGCCGCTGGTAGCCCCCTTGATGGTGTATGTGTTTTATTACGCAAACTATGATAAAAGAAAAATCTTTTTGGGCTTTACAAGCGTATTTTTTATCTGCTACGGGATTTTTTACCTTGTATGCGTGGCAATAAATGACATGGGCTTATTTTTGGCAAACAATATCCAGTTTGGGCTCTTTTTGGCATTACCCATAATTTTTTTATATAACGGTACTCAGGGCCCGAAAGCAAAATACCTCTTTTACTGGTATTATCCCCTTCACTTATTCGCAATCTGGATTATTGACATTTTATTGTAGTTTTGTTTTGGATATTTTTAAACTTGTGAAATATGTAAAAGTGTGATATTCTTGTTATGTATATCTCATTACGGGGGATGTGCGGCATGGAAGAAAAAGAGCTTATAAAGAGAATAAAAAAACAAGATGAAGAGGCTTTCAGGGAACTTGTGGATTTATACAAAAACAAAATCTATTCCCTTTGCTTTTCCATGCTTAAAAATGAGCATGACGCCGAAGACGCGGCGCAGGAAACCTTTATAAAGGTTTACACTAAAATTGGCAAATTTAAAGAGGACAGCACCCTGTATACATGGATTTATAAAATCGCCACAAATACATGCCTTGATTATATAAGAAAAAATAAAAGGGCAAAAATAGTTAGCATAAACGAAACTGACGAGGACGGAAAAACCCTTTTTGATATTGTGTCCCCATCGGGGAATCCTGAAGAGGGCGCAAATAACGCGCTGTTTTTGGAGGAGTTGAAAAAAGCGATAGATAAACTTCCCCCCGACATGAAAACAGCTGTGGTTCTTAGGGATATTCACGATATACCCTATCAGGAAATTGCGCAAATCACGAACTCAAATTTAGGAACTGTAAAAAGCAGGATTTCAAGAGGTAGGGCGGTACTTAAAAAGTTATTGAGCCAATGGGAACATTTAAGTGAAAAAAGCGTCAAAGAAGTGAAAGGGGGTGCCGAGTATGAAATGTGAAAAAGATTTGCTTTATGATTTTGTTGATAACCTTTTGGACGAAGAAAAGGCAAATGAGATAAAAAAGCATATACAGGCATGTTCTGACTGCCGTATGGAAGACGAGGAAATAAGGCGCTATAAAGAAGCCATGAAAAGTTTAGGGGAATTAAATGCGCCTGCGGATTTTACAGTTAATGTACTTAAAAAGGTTAAGGAAATTAATAATAAGAAAGTTATTAGCATATATAAGCTCAAACCCGTTGTGGCATTATGCGCCTGCATTTGCCTTATAATCGCGTTGGCAAACCCGGTTCAAAAATTCCTGCTAGGAAATAAGGATAATAAAGCCATAATGGAAAGCAGTAATAACCAAATGCTTTCACGGTCAGAAGATAAAAGATATAAAGCGGAATCACAAAAAGAAAGTATATATGTTGACGGCGCGGACATTACCAATGAAATTGAAAATAATGAAAATAATGACATAAATGACGAAATTCAAAGCCAGGCACTAAATGATATAAACCGCCTAGATGAAAGCGTAAATGCCCAGGCAAAAGAAAGTACATTACAGCAAAGCAGCACAAGCCAAGCGGCTGAAGAAACTGATGTTTCGCAAATCCCACAGGGTGAAGAACCCCAGCAATCAAGCGAAACAGACAAAACCACTGAAGAAAATTTGGATGACGGGGAAAATATTGTCACATTTTTCGGCGTAGTTGACGGTGGCGGCCCTTTAAATCAAGGAGGTCCAAAACAAATAGCACCCAAAATCGGAATTGCCCAAGATAATGAAGGCCAAAAAGACGTAGTGTTATTCCAACAACAAGAAGAAACACTAAATGATAATGATCAGGAACAAACCCAAAATGAGAATGATAAATCGGTTACTTTTGCAAAACCTAGATATGTTGCAAAAAAAGCAATTGTTACTATTTCAAAAAATGACCTTTTAAATGAGGACTTATCCTATTTGCAATCTTTAAAATATGAGGAGTTAATCTCTTATTTGGATGAAAAACAAATACCCTATGAGGTAGACTTCGCAGATACGGACATAACGCAAAAAATATCCCAATTGGATGTTTTAATAGCAAGCCAGACAAATCAGGAAATTATTGAAAGCCTAAAAATGGAAAAGGAAAAGCTTTTAAACGAAGTATTGGTTGAAATAAACATTAGGGATGAATGATATGGGCAGGAATAAAACAAAATTTGCACTGACCATATGCGTTTGCGACGGCTCAATCTCCAATTATACCC
>JAAYMJ010000010.1 GCA_012521455.1 Clostridiaceae bacterium | reverse complement strand
TTTTACATGAAGGTCAAACTCAAACAAAAACTTTCCTTTAAACCTTGCCCCAAGCGGCACGGGCGTTGTACCGTTTACGCCGAAGCTTCCGATGTAATACCAGTCAAATGAGTCCCCGCTGGTTGCCCCGCCTGGGAACGAAACTGCAAAAACAGTTAATGAAAGAAAGCTAAAAACCATTGCAAAAACTAAAAGCGAGTATAAAACTTTTTTCATTTTTTCACCCCCGCTATATTTTATCCACATTACATCTTATTGCAATTTTATCAAATACTCCCATTTATTTCAATAAAAAACCGGAGGGCAAGCCTCCGGTTTTTTATTTAGTTTTCAATCACGCTTACTGATACTATTTTGCAGTTTTCCTCTTTTGTGTAGGGGATTTGGGCGCTGAAATCTTTTCCTTTTTTAATTTTTGCGCCCTTTATGTTTGTTTTAATCAGTTTTCCGTCTTCATCAAGCTGGTTTATGAATATGGTTAGTTTTTTATCCCTTAACGTGGGGTTTTTGATTTTTACATTGACAAAACCGCTGTAGACTTCCTTTTCAATTTCAAGAAAAGGTTTATAATTCGCCGCTTCCTCATCGCTTAGGGCAAAGGGCAGAATTTCAAATTCGTCAATTTGCCCGTTGAAATAGGGGTCTTTATATTTTGATTTTCCCAAATAATTTACAGTGCTATAGCCTATCTCGGACAAAGAAATGTTAAAATCGTCCCGCCTTGCGGCAAGTTGCCCGTCAACAAACATTTTTATTGCGCTTCCTTGCTTTGTGATTAACACATGCTGCCATACGCCTGCCTTTAGCGGCTCTTGGGCAATGAGGCTGTATTTCCCGCCGGCGTAAATCTCAAACCTCAATTTATTGTCCCCGTCCGCCGCGGTGAGCATTGCGTAATTTCCCGTATCATAGCCTATGTCAAAAACACGGGCCCATCTGTCGAGTGTATGGGGCTTTACAAAAACGCTTATGGTAAAGTCCCTCACCCCATAGGTTATGCCGACAGGAAGCCTTACATAGGATTCGTTCCCGTCAAGGCTTACCGCCCTTCCGTATAAGCCTTCCACAATTTCGGCGTTATTGTAATCCTCTATTTCTTCCCCTGTAAAGCGGTATTCTTTTGGTTTTATTTCACCATAAGCCGAGTCCGAATAAACCAAGAAGGAGTCAACAAAACCCTTAAAATCCCCGCCCAGCTTATTTAGGGTTTTAACTTCACCGTTTCCGCCGTCATTTCTCAATGAGTCCAAAGTAAAATCAAGTTTTCCGTTTAATATTTCTTCCCCGTTTTCAAAAATTTGGACATTTCCTTGGTTGATTTTTATTTTGATATTTGTCCATGTGTTTTTCAAAATTTCCCTGTCTGCATAAAGGGCGGTTTCAACACCGTCTTTTATTAGGCCAAACGCGGCCCTGCCCCCTTTGCTTGGGGAAAAGTACACATAGGCCTCTGGCGCGCCCAGGGTAATCAGCCTTTCATTATCCCCGCCCGTCCATTTTAAGCTGATTTCATAAATTACATCCTTAAAGTCGGAGATTTCGCTTCCGAACAATATGTAACTGCCTTCATCAAGTTTTACAATCCCGCTTTTCCCGTCATCATAATCAATGTAGGGGATATTCCCCCTGAAAATCCCGATGGATGAAGAAAAAGAGTCAATAGCGTAGTCGTGTTCTTTATAGAATAAAAATTCGGAAAACAAATTTTGGGTAACTTCCGGCCTTCTGTTTATAAAATCCTGGCTGGGGGTTCTTCCGAAGGCCACGGTATTTGAAACCTTCAAATTGTCCCCGATATAGTCCCCGTCCATCATGCCGAAGCCAAAAACCTCTGTTTTGCCGCCAAACTCGGCGCTGCCCCTTGCAACGCCGTTATCCCTGATTATTGCCTGACCTGAAATTTTGGCGTGTTCCATTACTTTTGCGTTGCCTGACACAACCGCGTTGTCCGTCACTGTGGCATAGTCCCGCACTTTCGCGTTTCCTTCCACTAAAGCGTTTCGCAAAACGCGGGCATGGCCTGACACAACCGCGTTATCTTTTACCACCGCGTTGCCTGACACAACCGCATAATCAAGTATTCTGGCATTCCCCAAAACCCGGGCGTTATCCAACACCTGGGCATTTTTTGCCACATACGCGGTGGGCGCGACATAAGCGGTGTCAGCCACCCTGCCCCCGCCGTTTGGGTGAATTTTTTCGCCCTTTATGGGTTCTTTTGTTTCATAAGGCTGGGCCCCTTTGATTTTTACCTCGTACAAATACCTCTGCTTTGCCCTGTCTATGTTATACTGGGTTGCTTCCGTAACGTCAAAAGTACATACGGGATAAAATTCGTCGGGCGTTGCGCAAACCACCAAATATACCTCGCCCGCATTTGGCGGTATATCAATGCTCATTTCCCCTTCTGAAAATAAGGGCGAGTAATTTATCTTTTTGTTTGCGTTATCCACAATTACCAGGCTTGCCCTGAAATCCTGGTTTGAGTCATTCATGTGCTTTACCCCGTAAAGCTCTACGGCCACCTTGTTATCTTCGGGCAAAAGCCTGATGGCGTTAAATCCCCCCTGCATGGGGGCGTATTCCAAAGGCACCCTCCAAAAGCCCTCTTTGTCAGGCACCCTTTCCAGTTCGGGGTAGATATACCTTGTATCCAGTGTCCCGTTTTGAATCCATTCGTTTTTTAGCTGTATGTATTTATCCCGCATTTGAAAATCCAACACAGCGGCGCGCCTTGCGTAGTCCCCTAAAACATCCTTAAAATCAGCGCTTTCGGGCAAAAGCCTTTTTATGGTGTCAAAGGGGAACTCATCCTGTATGGACTCTTTCCAAAACCTTGAGTTAAAGTATTCCCCCACAATTTGCGGGTTTTCGTCAAAATACGCCGCCAATAACCAGCAGTTGTAATAGTTTTTGCCGTGGGGGAAATAAAGGTGGTTGTAGCTTAAGGTATTGGCGCTTAAAGTCGTGCCGTTTTCCCTGTGGTGGAATTTCCCGCTCATGTAGTCGGCGTACATTTCCCAAAATGGGCCGGAGGTGGGGTTGTTGTTGGCAAAGCCGCCCCCTGAATGGAGCTGGCACACATGGGCAAACTCATGGGCGATGACATAGGAATTGGTAAAGGCGGCGTATTCCACCGCGATATAGCCAATCATTCCGTTATCCAGCCATTTTGTGCCCTGGTACGCATAGCCCGACTGGTGCTGTGAAAGCCCCGTCTGGGTAATATACACGCACACTTTATATTTGGTTTTGTCAGCGTTTTCGTCCCCGTACACTACTTGCGTGGGCTCGTTGAATTTTAGTTCGTTCACATAATAATCGCAGATTTCTTCAAGCAAGTTTAAAAATTTTTTCACTTCTTCCCTGTTTACATTCCCCGAATTTCCCCAGATTGCGTGAAAACGGCGGGAGTATTCCCGGTTTATGTCAGGGTCGGATAAATCATAATACCAGTCCACGGTTTTATATTCCTCATCCAAAGCCGCCCCTGCCGCGGGGAACGCGGAAAACACTATCATTATGGCCAATACGGCACAGATTAACTCTTTTAACATAACTACCCACCTTTTTAGATTTTTATCCACCGGACATGCACGCACACTTCATTTACGTTTATCGCGGTGTAATGTTCTATGGCAAAAGAAATATTTTTAAAAACTTCCCTTGCCACCTCATTTATTTTATACCCGTAAAATATGCCAATCTCAATATTTATCTTAACCCCGTTTGGAAAATTTTCAATGTTTAATTTCCCTACTTTACAAATTCCTCGGGTTTTATTTACTTCATAAAGGCAAATTGTAAAAAGCACCCG
>JAAYMJ010000092.1 GCA_012521455.1 Clostridiaceae bacterium | reverse complement strand
TGTCGGTGTGCCCTTCAACTTTAATCATTTCCCCGTATGATTTAAAGAGAGGGGCCATTTCACTAAGTATCCTGATTGCCTCGGGCTTTAGCACGGCGCTTCCCTTGTCAAAAAGCACCGCGTCTTTAAACCTGATTCTTATTCCAATTAGCTCGTCGGCAACAGAAACACTTGTACCTAAATTGTTCCTTTCAATAAATTCGCTTAATTCCCTGTATATGCGCTCAAATTTTTCATCTTCAGCAAGGTCCTCTCCCTGGCCTAAACCCATCGGGGGCGTGGGGGTGGGTTCTACCCTCAACAGATTGTCATAGTCCGTCATAAACGCCCTGTCCCCTTCGGTTCTCAGTACACCCCAACCTGCGTTTTGGAAGGAAAGGATAATGCTTCTGAATTTTTGGTTGTCAATTGTTGACATTGCAAAGAGCATTACGAAAAAGCACAAAAGAAGCGTCACCAAATCGGCGTATGTATTAAGCCATGTGCTATTAACGCCGCTATCTTCGCGGTTATTCCTTTTTTTCCTCATCTTTCATCAACTCCCTTTTGGCTTGACAGGGAGGAATTTACATAGGAATATAGCCTTTGTTCCAAAAACCTTGTATTTTCACCGGATTGGATTGAAATAATGCCATCTATCATAATTTCCTTGATTAAAACTTCCTCGCTGGTTTTTGCATTCAATTTGTTTGAAATGGGAATAAAGATAAGATTGGATAAAAGTGAGCCGTAAAATGTCGTAACAAGCGCAACGGACATTTGAGGGCCGATTTGGGATGTGTCTTCCATGTTCTTTAACATGTTTATAAGACCAATCAATGTTCCAAGCATACCAAACGCGGGGGACATAACGCTTCCCACGTCATATATTCTGCGCCCGAATTTATGCCTTTCTTCCATGGATGAAATCTCTTGCTCCAAAACTTCCCGGATAACTTTGGAATCAACACCATCAATCGCAAGTAAAATGCCCTTTCTCAAAAACGGGTCGTCAATCTCGTCAACCTTTGGTTCCAGGGCAAGCAGCCCTTCTTTCCTCGCTATGTAAGATAGTTCCAAAATCTGGTTTATTACCCTTACAGGGTCCATATCCTTTTTGGAAAAGACTATCTTTAGGGTTTTAAAAACGTTTTTTAAATCTTCCTTTGAGTTTGATAAAATGATGGTGCCGATTGTTCCCCCTAATACAATATAAACAGAAGGCAAATCCCAAAAGTTGAGCATATTACCCGATGCTAATATGCCGTAGATTGTAAAGCCCACTGCAAGCAAAAAACCTAATAGTGATGAAAAATCCATAATTATTCACCTTACCTTCTTATATCGCTGCTATATCATCCGTTTAAGGATACTGTCATAGATTTATAATTTCAATATTATCATTATCAAAATCCAAAAATCCCTCTTTGGGCTCATCATCTTCCTGCCCGTCTTGGGGGCTTTCAAAAGCGCTGAATTTTAACACAATTTCCTTTAGGTGTTCTGCCTGGTTTAACAGCTCACCGCTGGCATGGGCGGTTTCATTGCCCGCTGACTGGTTTAACTGAACCACACTGTTTAGGACATCCACATTGGAACTGATTTGTGAAAGGCTGTCGGACTGTTTGGCTATGTATTCGCTGATTTGGCCAACCATTTTAGAGAGTTTGTTTATACTTTCAGATATTTCAAAAAAATTATCGGCAGTTTTTTTAGATATTTCACTACCTGTCTTGCATTTTTCAAACATTCCCTCCAAAATTTCCGAAGTTTCCTTTGCCTGCCTGCTGGTATTGTCCGACAACTTCTTTATCCTCTCGGCAACAACCGCAAAGCCGCTGCCGTATTTTCCAACCCGTTTTGCTTCAACCGCGGCGTTAACTGCTAGCAAATTGGTTTCAAACGCGGTTTCCTCGATTATCCGCGTAAATTGGGTAATTCTTTGCGCCGCGTGATTTATGCCCTCCATAGCTTCTAACAACTGCTGCATAAAATGCCTTCCTTCTTCCGCCTTCTTTTGTGATGAATCGGATAACCGCTGGCAATTTTGAGCGTTTTGGGCATTTTTCCTGGCTTCATTTGCCAATTCATTTATTGATAAATTTAATTCTTCTATGGCGCTTGCCTGTTTATTTACCCCGTCAGCCAGGGAATTGCTTGAGTCCGACAGCAGTTTTGCGTCGTATTTTACCTTGTCCGACGACACATGTATGTTGTAAATCACATCTTTGATTTTTTGCGCCAGCTCAATAAAGGTAGTGGATAAAATCCCTACTTCGTCGCTGTGTTTTGTAATGGATACGGGTATATCGATGTCAAAATCCCCTTTTCTCATATCAACAGCACTCTTGGAAACAATTTTTATGGGATTTACGACATATTTTTTAATAATAAGGATTAAAACAAATAAAATCAGAATTAAAAAAATTGAGGAGATAAGACTGGAATACAAAACGAAATCATTTACAAGCTCCATAACACTTTTTTGGCTTACCGCCATGCTGAATATTCCGATTACATTTCCTTCTTCATCCAAAATGGGACGGTATGCCCCCTGATACTTTTGTCCGAGAATAACCACAGTATCGTAAAAGTCGTACTTATAGTTAATTACATTTAAAGTTACTTCATCAGGCGCTATCGTGCCAACTATGCGTTTATTGTTTTCATCAAGAAGCGTTGAAGCAACTCTTACATTGCCCTTATAAATTGAAACCGCGTTTCCCTGGGTAACTTTGCTTATATAATCAACAATTTCATCGTTACCGTTAATTAAAAGCTCGCCTTTGTAAAGCTTGTCCCCGTCAACGCGCCAAGGGCCGGGATATTTGTATTCCACCAGGTCATAGGTTGATGAAAGGTCGCTTTTTACTTTATTTAACGCCATTTCTTTTGTTTTTGAAATAACAAGTCTTGTTGAAACAATTAAAGCACAAAGAATAAGGAGCACTAAGCCAACACAGGTAGGGATAACAATTTTAAAACCAATGGACATATTTTTCCGGTTGGAAGGTTCGCTCATAACTTCTCTCCTTTATTTAATTACATTTCCTGTGCCATAGCAAAAACAAAATGATTGTCTAAATATAAAATTTTACAAAGATTTGCTTTATATTATATCAGAAAAAAAAAGAAAATTGAAGTAGATTTTAAAAAATACTCAAAAAGAT
>JAAYMJ010000091.1 GCA_012521455.1 Clostridiaceae bacterium | reverse complement strand
TTTTACCATGACTTTGAAAATGTATCCGGCACACAGGTGATTGCAAACGCGGGCGAAAACGCGGTATTGGCAAACGCCTACATAGAAAGCGGCATTGCAGGCAATGCTGTTAGGCTTACAGGCCCCAATTCCTATGTAATTTTGCCAAATAATGTTACGGAAAATTTAACCGACTTTACCTTGTCCTTGTGGGCAAAAATTGAAAACCCCAAAACATGGCAAAGGCTTGTGGATTTTGGAAACAACAACACCCAATACGCCTTTTTCGGCCTTTCCTCCACCAGCGATATCCGCTTTGGCATAAAGCCCGGTTCCTCATTGGGCGAGCAAAACGTAACCATGCCGGGCGGTGTTACGCGGGGCGAGTGGGTTTACTACACCTTCACCCAGGAAGGCAGCACCGTGACAATGTATAAAAACGGGCAAAAACAATCCACAGGCACCACAAGCTACTTTTTAAAGGATTTAGGCAAAACTAACGCAAACTACATCGGAAAAAGCCAGTTTAGCGCGGACCCTTACTTATCCGGGCTGGTTGACGAAGTAAAACTATACGGAAGGGCCCTTTCACAGGAAGAAATCATAAAAGATATGTTAGCAGGCTTATCCGACGAACAAAAGGTTAAAGCCTTAAGAAACCTAATCACCATAGAAAATTTGGACAATGTAAAAAGCGATATCAGTTTATTTACATATGACGACGGCTACGCGAAAGTGGAATGGTCATCAAGCGACGAAGAAACAATAACACCTTCCGGCAAAGTCACAAGGCCCCAAGGCGCCATTCCCACAATGGTAACCTTAAATTGCACAATTACCGCCGGAAGTTATAAAGAGGAGTTAAACTTTATGGCAACAGTAAAAGGAACCGAGGATTACGACTACACCTTATACATTGACGAAACCCAAAAAGGCGTGGATATTGACCCTGGCATGATCGGGCTTTTCTTTGAGGACATAAACTTTGCCGCAGACGGCGGGCTTTACGCCGAGCTTGTCAACAACCGCTCCTTTGAAGCCTATGACGCGAGAAGCAAAATCTTTGTCCCCGACTTTGCCTGGTCGGAATATAACGGCGCTATTATGCAATATAAAAGCGAAACACCCCTTAACCCAAACAACACCACATATCTGTCCCTAACTACAACAGGCCCCAACCAAGGCTTTGAAAACAACTGCTACAAAGGCTTTTCCACAAAGGCGGGCCAGAAATTTGACTTTTCCGTTTACGCAAAAAGCGCAAATTATAGCGGGGACATAATTGTGTCCATCCTGCAAGGGGATGTTACCGCAAGCCGGATTACAATTTCAAACATCACCAACACATGGACAAAGTACGAATTTGAAATGACCGCGGATAAAGAGCTTACAAACGCTATTGTAAGAATAACTTTGACACAACCGGGCACCGTTGATTTCGACATGGTTTCCCTGTTCCCGCAGGATACCTTCAACAACCGCAAAAACGGGTTGAGGAAGGACTTGGTTGAAAAATTAAGGGACCTTCACCCAGGGTTTCTCCGCTTCCCCGGCGGGTGTATCATAGAAGGTTATGATTTGGCAAACAGGTACCAATGGAAGCACACCATAGGGGATGTGGCGGAAAGAAAACAAAACTGGAACAGGTGGCAGCTTCACAACACCAATGACGCCGCAAGCTACGCCTACTGCCAGACCTACGGGCTAGGATTTTATGAATATTTCTTGCTTTGCGAAGACATAGGAGCAAAAGCGGTCCCCGTTGTAAACTGCGGCATGGCGTGCCAATACCAGACGGGCCAGCTTGCCTCAATGGACGAGGTATATAGTATCTACATCCAGGACGCCCTTGACTTAATTGAATTCGCAAACGGCGACGTAAACACAACTTGGGGCAGGATCAGGGCCGAAATGGGCCATCCCGAGCCATTCAACCTAGAATACCTAGGCATAGGCAACGAACAATGGGGGGAAGAATTTTATAAGAGGTATGAGGCCTTCCAAAGGGTAATTTCAGAAAAGTACCCCGAAATTAAACTTGTTACAACATCGGGCCCTTCTTCTGACGGCACCCACTTCACAAACGCTTGGAACTGGCTAAAAGGAAAAGACGAAAACTTTGCCTATGTGGTGGATGAGCACTATTACAAATCCCCACAATGGTTTTATGATAACATAAACCGCTACGACGACTACGACAGAGGCGGCTTTAAAGTGTTCGCGGGGGAATACGCGGCCCACAACTCAAACACTTCAAACAATATGGAAGCCGCATTGTCAATTGCGGCATACATGACAGGCCTGGAGAAAAACGCCGACATTGTAAAAATGGCCTCCTACGCCCCGCTGTTTGCAAGGGTTGACGCCACACAGTGGAAGCCTGATTTAATCTGGTTTGACAAGGACACTTCCTACGGAAGCCCTGATTACTACGTCCAATATATGTACTCAAACAACAAAGGCACCTATACCCTGAAAAACAGGGCGGTAAAGAGCGGGGGCGAAAAAGTATTTAAAGGCATGGCAGGGGTAGGCACATGGGAAACCCAGGCTAAGTTTAAAGACTTTAAGGTTACTGATAACGAAACGGGGGAAATTCTTGACACTTCCGTTTGGACAAAGGACTTTAACTTAAAATACCACAAGCACACCCCCATACTATGTACCGCAAGCCATACCCCCGAACCCCAAAACCACGCGGGAAACCTGATTGACGGACGCCTTGACACAAGGTGGGCAACTAACGTTATAGGCTCATACGCAACCGTTGATTTAGGGGAAGTAAAAACAGTGGGTATGGTTTCAATAACCTTTGTCCCCGTATCAGGAAGGGCGTATCTATATGAACTTCAAATATCACAAGACGGCGAAAACTTTGAAACCATCTTTAAAGGCCAGTCAATAACCAACGACTCCACGCCCCACTTTACATTGGCGGGGAATAAACAGGCCAGATACATCCGTTTAATTAGCAACGGCAATACCCAGGCTAACAATGACTGGTTCAATTTATATGAAATTGAAATTTATGACGAATGCGACCAAGACGCGGAAGTAATGACCGCGTCAGGCACATGGACAGTGGATGAGGAAGGGGCGCTTTACCAGACCTCATCATTGCAGGGCGCCTTTACCCACACAGGCAGCGTAAACTGGAAAAACTACACCATAGAAACAAAGGCAATGAAAGTTTCAGGCAGGGAAGGCTTCCTAATCCCGTTCTTATATGAGGACTCATCAAACTACTATATGTGGAATATCGGCGGATGGGGCAACACCGCAACCGCCATTGAAAAAGTGTCAAACGGCTCAAAGAGCACAATTACCCCAAGCGAGCCCGTAACTATCCAGTCAAACCGCTGGTATGACATAAAGATTGTGGTAACAAATGATGAAGTAATGTGCTACCTTGACGGCCAGCTTATTCACAAAAAGACCATCCGCATAACGGAAGGTCCGCTTTATATGACCTCATCCTTTGACGAAGAAACAAAGGATATTATAATTAAAGTCGTAAACAGCTCAAACACCATAAAAGAAGCGCTAATTGACATAAACACCGGAAAATACATTAACCCCAAGGCAGAGGTGATTGAGCTTTCCTGCGACGATTTAAACGCGCAAAACTCAATTCAAAATCCTGAAAACGTATATCCCAAAACCTTTGCCTTTGAGGGCGCGGCAAAGCAGTTTGCCTATATCTTTAAGCCGTACTCCTTCAGCGTTATAAGAATTCACACCGTGGACGACTCCCAAATCATAAAAGAGGTGGAAGCGCCCACAATAGTAGTGAGGAAAAATGAAGAACTTCAATTGCCAAAAACCCTGAAAGCAACCTTTGAAGACGGCACAGAAGGCGAAGTTGAAGTAACCTTTGCAAAAATCCCCTCTGACTTTACAAGATACGCAGGCACCGACACCATTGAGGGAAAGGTTAAAAATTCCAACAAATATGTAAAACTTACCGTAACCGTTGTTGAAGATTACGGCTCTGAAATACTATGCGGCGCCGAAAAACTCACAGCGGGCGGAACTGTAGCAGTAACATTCAAGAAAGGCCTGGCTGAGTCTGCCAACTGCTATATCGCCCTATTTGATAAGGACAACAAACTAGTTGCGGTAAAAAGCGCAAGGCTTTCGGATGAAGATGAGGCAACCCTTGAAATGACCATGCCAGAAAACGTTGAAGGGTACACTTTTAAGGCGCTTATGTGGAATGATTTGCAATCCCCCTTATGCGGCGCACTAATTTTAAAATAACTAAAAACCGCACCATGTGGTGCGGTTTTTTTATTGTTTAAACGCCCTTTACCGGGGCGTTTTTTTAGTTTATACCTCTTTTTTTACTCTCCTGCAAAGTTTCCCTCATTATAAAACACAATAATATCAAATTTTAACCTTCCAATTAAGCAATTGTTTCAGGTTTGCTACAAGCGTAAAATAAGTTTTGATTTCAACAAAAATACAATTCAGTTACAAAAGCGGAAAAGCTGCCATAAACCCTTATATTTTCAATATTTTTGCTGGTATTATATTAATTTGACGAAAAATACTTAAGGATGTATAATAAAATTACTAATCTTTAGAGAGGTTGTAGGGATATGAAGGCAAAAAGGCTGGCATTACTAGTTTTAATATTCATCTTTTCATCTTCAATATTGGCAAACGCAACGGTTTATCAGGAAATCACAAAGGTGCCTTTAGCCGAAGGGGTAAATTATGTTACCATAAAAAATTTTGAAAGCTATGGCTGGGATAAAGTTTACATAATAGAGGCGGACATGACCACCCCAAACCTTGCCTTTGACGTGGCGGTGGACCCAAGGGGCATTGGGTATTTAAACACCGTGGAAAAATATGCCCAAATGCACGACGCTGTGGCGGCGGTAAACGGCGACTTTTTCAGCTGGTACAAGGGAAGCCAGGGCG
>JAAYMJ010000090.1 GCA_012521455.1 Clostridiaceae bacterium | reverse complement strand
CTGTCTCTTAGCAGCTTGAACAAGGTCGCCGGAAGCGCCTTCAAGATATAGCCCGCTTACAGCAGCGATAATTGAATATGTGCCGTCTTGGTTTTTAACAATTTTGAACTGTTGGTTAATGTCCCCAGATTTATCCCATTGAATCAATAGCACGCCTTCATCTGTGGAAAGCGCAGGAATGTCAAGGGCTTTATTGCTGTTAACATTTACTAAAACATAGTTTTCGCCGATTGCTTCAAACTTCCAAACCTGTTCAGGCGCGCCTGTGAATTTAACAAATGTCATGTTCACGGAGTTTTCTGTGGAAGCGTCTTTTACTGTTAGCGCCTTATCGGTATCTTTTAGCAAGATCTTATAAGTCTTTGTGGTATCAAATTTAGCAACCTGAGCCGGTGTATTATCCTGTTGCTGTTGCTGTTGTTGATCCTGCTGGGTTTTTGGAGTGGTAATAACAACTGTGCTGGTTTCATCAATCCAGTTAACTTCTTTACCGAAAGCTTCGCTTACGGCCCTTACAGGAAGATATGTAGAACCTGCAATGATAATAGCTTCAGGATTTAGGTTTAGTTTTTGGCCGTTTAAGTAAACCTTAACTTTTCCGTCATCGGTTTCGGTGTAAGGCTTCTTTTCGCCAAGGATAACGGTTTTGGTATCCCCGTCCCATTCAACGGCAAGTCCCAAAGCATTAGCCAAAGCCCTCAACGGAAGATATGTATAGCCGCCTTTGATAAATGGTTCAACAGGATTTCCATTAGCATCCTTCGGTGAAAGCCTGATTCCATCCACTTCAATTTTAATGCCCCTGTACACAATGTCATCATCAGCAGTTACCACTTGGAAAAATCCCACTGCCATCATGACAATGAGCAATAAAGACACAACTTTTTTGAACATAATCCATCCTCCTTAAACAATTATGTTTCATTAAATGATATTAAAATTATACTCCAACATATGTATAAAGTCAACACAAATTTAGCTTATAAACCTCTTGTTTTTGTAACCTTTATAGACAAAACCCATGATTTTGTGGTAAAATTAGCAAAGATTGCACAATAAAAAATTTTTATGCAAAAAGGCAATGCCAATATCCAAAACTTTTTGCAAAAAATTTAAAAACAGTAGCAATATCTGGGATTTGATGTTATAATAAACATACTTACAACAGAAATGGAGAGAGATTGTATGAAATGTGTTGTGTTAGCGGCAGGTTACGCGACACGGATGTACCCGTTAACCATTGACACGCCGAAACCGCTGCTTAAAATAGGTGAAAAAACAATACTAAACCACCTTTTAGACGATATCGATCAAATTGATGATATCTACGAACATATTATAATTTCAAACCACTTATTCTACAATAAATTCAAAGAATGGGAAAAAAAGCAAAGCTACAAAAAACCGCTTACAATCCTAGACGACGGCACCACTTCCAACGAGGGAAGGCTCGGGGCGGTTAAGGATTTACAGTTTGCCATTGAAAAATTAAATATTAATGAGGATATTTTAGTTGTCGCGGGGGACAATTTCGTGAATTTTTCCTTTTCCAAATTTATAGATTTTTATAAGGAAAAAAACTCATCCTGCATTATGTATTATGAAGAAAACGACATAGAAGTTTTAAAAAAGTGTGGAGTGGCAATAATAAATTCCGATAATATAGTTACAGAGATGGAAGAAAAACCACAAAACCCGAAAACCAATCTTGCGGTACTTCCTTTTTACATCTACAAATCAGG
>JAAYMJ010000089.1 GCA_012521455.1 Clostridiaceae bacterium | reverse complement strand
TAAAAAACGGGGCAGAAATTGAGTCTGTATATCTTGATGAGGATTTTAAACTTGACAAAGACTTGGGCGCAAAAGTTTTTAAGCTTTCAAAAAAGCTTTTTAAATCGGTATCCCAGACCCAAACCCCACAGGGGATTATGGCGGCTGTAAAAATAAAGAAGGCGGCTTTTTCTGATTTAAAAATAAAGGATAAAAGCCTTGTGGTGGTTTGCGAAAACCTGCAAGACCCGGGAAACCTCGGCACCATAATAAGGACAGCCGACAGCGCGGGGGCATGCGGGGTGATTTTAACAAAAGGCTGCGTGGATTTGTATAACCCCAAAGTTGTCCGCTCCACCATGAGTTCCATATTTAATTTGCCCATTGTTTTTTCAAAAACCATTGACGAGTCAATAAGTTATTTAAAAAAGGTAGGCTTTTTAGTAATCGGCGGGCATTTGTCTGAAAAAACCCAAGATTTTTATTCTTTAAACTTGCGGCAAAAATGCGCCTTTATTATAGGAAATGAGGGAGCTGGGCTTTCGGATACCGCGGCAGGCCTTTGCGACAAGCTGGTTAAAATCCCCATGTTGGGAAAAGCAGAGTCTTTAAACGCGGCGGTTAGCGCTGCCATCTTTATGTATGAACATGTCAGGCAGAACTATAAAAACCAAAGTACAAAATAGTGTACTTTGGTTTTATTTTTGTTACAATTAGTAAAATTTTCTTTACAAAAAGTAAAAAATATAGTATTTTATAAAAATGAGGAACTTAAAACACAAAGCTTGAGTAGTTTAAACGGTGATTTTTTGAAATAATTAAATGAATTTAAAAGGATTTGTTTTTTATGGATATATTACTTTGGCTTTGGTTATATGGTGAACAAAAAGTTTCCAATAATAATATTATTAGATTGCACAAGGAATACGGATTGGAAAATGTGTTTAGGATGAAGGGGGAAGAAGTTTCAAAAATCCCCTATTTATCTGATTTGGAAAAGCAGATTATTTTAAAAAAGGATTTAACAAAAGCCCAAAAACTAGCGGGGCATTTGAAGGAAAAAGGGATTTTGGCGATTTCCTTTGACGATGAAAACTATCCAAAAAATTTAAAGGTGATAAGCGACCCTCCTGCGGTTTTGTTTTACCGGGGGGATATTTGTGTTTTGAATAAAATGCTCTGCGTCACCTTTGTGGGCGCAAGGAACGCCACATCCTACGGCATGAATGTGGCAAGGGAGTTTGCCGCGTTTTTGGCCGGGTATGGCATTTTAATTGTAAGCGGCGCGGCGGTGGGTATTGACGCGTCAAGCCATAAGGGCGCGCTGGTTTCAGGGGGGAAAACCGCGGCAGTATTAGGCTGCGGCATTGATGTGGGTTACCCCAAAGAAAATCAGGATTTGCTTTTGGAAATTGAAAAAAACGGCGTTGTGATTTCGGAGTTTTTGCCCGGAACCCAGCCTTTGGGACGGAATTTCCCATACAGAAACAGGATTCTGGCGGGGCTTTCCGAAGCGGTTTGCGTAATTGAGGCAGGGTACAAAAGTGGGGCGTTAAATACGGTACACCATGCGCTAAACTACGGAAAAGAAGTCTACGCCTGCCCCGGGGATATCAATAAAACCCGCTCGGCGGGCACAAATTTGTTAATCCGCGACGGGGCAAAAATGCTTCTTTCGGCAAATGATATCTTGGAAGATTTAATTGACAATTTCCCTGATTATTTTATTAAAAAAGATGAGGACGATATAATAAATTTATTTTCAAGCAATAATAATATAACAAAAGCAAACCCCAAACCAAACAGCGGGGCTTTAGTCGCCGCTGAGCGCACGACTTTTTCAGAAAACGAGCAAAAGGTGCTTGGATGTCTGTCAAAAGAACCTGTAACGGTTGATGATATAATCAACATGACCCAGTTAAACGCAGGTGTGGTAAACGGGATTTTGACTTTGATGGAATTAAAAGGCATTGTAAAAAGTCTTCCAGGGAAAAAGTATGTATTAAAATAGCGTGGTGTATTTAACATCAGAAAGGAATGGATACTTGGATGGGTAAAAATTTGGTTATTGTGGAGTCACCTGCTAAGGCTAAAACCATAAAAAAATATCTTGGGAAAAATTACGATGTCCTTGCCTCCATGGGGCATCTTCGGGATTTGCCCAAGAGCCAGATGGGGGTGGATATTGAAAATAATTTTACCCCTAAATATATAACCATCCGCGGTAAAGGGGAACTTGTGAGCAAACTTAAAAAAGAGGCAAAAAACGCGGAAAGAGTGCTGCTTGCAACCGACCCTGACCGTGAAGGGGAAGCGATTGCATGGCATTTGTCCAAACTTTTGGGCGTTGATGAAAACTCCCCGTGCAGGGTAACATTTAACGAAATTACCCAAAATGCCGTAAAAGCGGGGATTAAACAGCCCAGGCAAATTAACATAAACCTGGTGAACGCCCAGCAGGCAAGAAGGGTTTTAGACAGGATTTTAGGCTACAAACTAAGCCCCCTTCTTTGGAAAAAGGTCAAAAAAGGCCTTAGCGCGGGAAGGGTGCAGTCCGTTGCCACAAAGCTGATTGTGGACAGGGAGCGGGAAATTGAAAACTTTGTCCCAAAAGAATACTGGGATATTACCGCAACCTTTGGGGAAAGCCAAAAGGATTCTTTTGTGGCGAAGTTTTATGGCGAAAACGGCAAAAAGGTTGAGCTTGGAAACAAGGATGATGTGGATAAAGTTTTAAAAAAGTTAAACGGCGCAACATATGTGGTGGGGGATGTTAAATACAGCGAAAAGCAAAAATCCCCTTCCCCCCCGTTTATAACAAGTACATTGCAGCAGGAGGCCAGCCGCAAGCTTGGTTTTACGGCAAAGCGCACCATGACCGCGGCGCAGCAGCTTTATGAAGGCGTTGAGGTTGATAAAATCGGTTTTGTGGGTTTGATTACCTACATGAGAACCGACTCATTGAGGATTTCCGCTGAGGCTCAAAATGAAGCGCAGCAGTATATAAAGGAAAACTTTAAAGAGGAGTATCTGCCAAAAACCCCAAGGGTTTATAAGTCAAGAAAATCCGCCCAGGACGCCCATGAGGCCATAAGGCCCACATCCGTCTACATTACCCCCCAGATGGTAAAGGAGTCTTTAACTAGCGACCAGTACAGGCTCTATAAGCTAATTTGGGAAAGGTTTGTGGCAAGCCAGATGGCGTCCGCGGTGTTTGACACGGTAAATGTGGATATTTACGCGGGGGATTATGTGTTTAAGGCAAGCGGCCAGAAATTGAAATTTAAAGGATATACAATTTTATACGAAGAAGGGACCGACGAGGAAGAGCAGGATGAGCAAAACAAAATCCCTGCTTTGGAAAAAGGCCAAAGCCTAAACCTTTTAAAACTTGAACCAAAACAGCACTTTACAGAGCCCCCTCCAAGGTATTCGGAAGCAACCCTTATTAAAACCATGGAGGAAAAAGGGATTGGAAGGCCCTCCACCTATGCCCCCACTATAAGCACCATTACCCAAAGGGGCTATGTGGTAAGGGAGAAAAAACAGCTAAAGCCCACGGAACTAGGTAAAATTGTTACCGACCTTATGGATAAATATTTTAAAAAGGTTGTAAATGTGAAGTTTACCGCCGATATGGAAGACAAACTCGACGGCGTTGAAGAAGGCAAAGTGGAATGGACCAGCATTCTTCACGAGTTTTACGACTCCTTTATTGAGGAATTAAGGGTTGCCGAGGAAGAAATCGGCAACATTGAAATAGAAGACGAGGTAAGCGACGTAATCTGCGAAAAATGCGGCCGCAATATGGTTGTAAAAACAGGAAGGTACGGCAAATTCCTAGCCTGCCCAGGGTATCCTGAGTGCAAAAACACAAAGCCCATTGTTGTGGAAACAGGGGTTATGTGCCCTAAATGCGGCGGTAAAATTGTGGAGAGAAAATCACAAAAAGGAAAAATTTACTACGCTTGCGAAAACTCAAGCAAATGCGGCACAATTTTGTGGGATAAGCCCACGGGGAATTTGTGCGGCGTATGCAGCAGCCTTATGGTTATGAAAAACACTAAATCAGGGCAAAAAGAGGAATGTTCCAACAAAGACTGCCCCACATTAAAGAAAAACGGAGTGAAAAATGAAGGTTAATGTAATAGGCGGAGGACTTGCGGGCTGCGAAGCAGCCTATCATATTGCGAAAATGGGCGTGGATGTCGCCCTTTATGAAATGAAGCCCAAAAAATTTTCGCCGGCCCATCACTTGGAAGGGCTGTGCGAGCTTGTGTGCAGCAATTCCCTAAAGAGCATGGAAAAGACTTCGGCCTCGGGCCTTTTAAAACTTGAAATGGAAGAATTTGACTCAGTGGTCTTAAAATGCGCAAAAATAGCCCAAGTCCCCGCGGGCGGGGCTTTGGCGGTTGACAGGGAAGTTTTGTCAAGGGAAGTTACAAAAGTAATTAAAAGTTTCCCAAACATTGAAATAATCCATGAAGAAGTCAAAAAAATCCCCGAAGGGGTGAGCATTGTCGCAAGCGGCCCTTTGACGGAAGGACCACTTTATGAGGATATTGCCAAAAG
>JAAYMJ010000088.1 GCA_012521455.1 Clostridiaceae bacterium | reverse complement strand
TTTACTCCCTCATTTTCTTTCAAACAAATATATTATTCGACGTAATTTACAAAATCCCTTCTTGTTTTTTTATATTTTGTACAATCAATTTTTTTAGCCTAAAAAAGCGAAAAAAATAATATGCATAAATTACCTACATAATTTTATCCACTTTTGGCCTTTTTATTCAAAAGGGCTTATTTCAGCGCTTTTGCCAGGATTTTGGCACAAAAATTTCATTGAAAACATAAACGGCGTAATTGTCCGTCATGCCCGCGATATAGTCCGCGACAACCCTGTCGGCGTCGTCAAATTCCAGCCTTTTTTTCGTTTCTCCGGGCAATTTGTCAATATTGTTAATAAAATAAACAAAAAGCTTTTCAATCATGTCCTTGGCCTTTTTTTCCTCGGTTTTGGCGTTTGAGTCAATGTAAACATTTGAAAACATAAACTCCCTAAGCTCGTCGGTGGCCTGTCTTACGCTATCGCTCATTTTAACGTACGGCTTATCCTGGCTTGTGTATATCACGTCCTTTATCATGGTGTCAATCCGCTCTCCGTGGGTTTTTCCCAAAATTTCAATAGGCCCTTTGGGAAGGTCCTCTGCCTTTATGATTTCCGCCCTTATTGCGTCGTCAATGTCGTGGTTTATGTAAGCAATCCTGTCGGCAAGTTTTATGATTTTCCCCTCCAGCGTGGCCGCCTCATTTTCGCCGTTGTGGTTTAATATGCCGTCCCGCACTTCCCAGGTTAGATTTAAGCCGCCTTTTCCTTCCAGCACATCCACAACCCTTAAGCTTTGCTCGTTGTGGCAAAAACCGTGGCGGCATAACTTGTTTAATACCACTTCCCCCGCGTGCCCGAAGGGTGTGTGCCCCAAATCATGGCCCAATGCCATAGCCTCCACCAAATCCTCATTGAGCCTTAACGCCCTTGCGATTGTCCTTGCAATCTGGGACACTTCAAGGGTATGGGTAAGCCTTGTCCTGTAATGGTCCCCTTCAGGGGTTATAAACACCTGGGTTTTGTGCTTTAACCGGCGGAAAGCCTTTGAGTGGATAATTCTGTCCCGGTCCCGCTGGAATTCTGTCCTGATGTCGCATTTTGGGATGGGGTGAAGCCTTCCTTTTGTGTTTTTGGATTTCACCGCAAAAGGAGACAGGGTTTTTTCCTCAATATCCTCCAAATACTCCCTAATACTCATATCCTTCCTCCCAAAATGACTTTATCTAATTTATATTTCTATAAAATTCCCAAAAATCCTTTTATAAAATTACATTTTTTCCCTGGTAGCTGCCTTCTTTTATCATTTCGCAAACAATTTCATCGTGGATTTTTCGCCATGAAGAGCCGTAATTTTCAAAGACCACCTCTTCTTCCGGCGCCCGGCCGAAAAGCCGCTCCACTACAATGTCAGGAGACAGGGCCATTAAAAATTTTTTAACCCGGCTTTTAAATTCGCCATAACTTATTAATTTTATTTCCCCGTTTTCATACATACGGCAAAGAGGGGTGTTTTTCACAATGTATAAGGAATGGATTTTAACACCGTCAACTTTTAGGTTGTTAAGAAGCCTAGCGCAGTCCAGAACGGCTTTTTCGTCGACCCACGGGAGGTTTATGATAATGTGGGCCACCACCCTGAAACCATATTCCTTTACTTTATATACCCCGTTTATGAAAGTTAAAACATCATGGCCCCTGTTTATTATTTTTAAAGTTTCGTCCCTTGCGGACTGCAAGCCTAACTCCACGGTGATTTCAACGTTTTTTTCTTCTTTTAATTCTTTTAGTGCGGATAAATATTCGTCTTCCAGGCAGTCGGGGCGGGTGGAGATGGCAATTTCCACCACACCAGGGATTGCCGCCTCATTTATATATTTTTTAAAAACCTCTATGGGAAGGTAGGTGTTAGTGTAATTTTGAAAGTAGGCAATAAATTTTTTTGCCTTGTATTTTTTCCCGATATATTCCTTGTTTTTTAAAAGCTGTTCTTTTACGGGCAAATCCGGCGGCAAAGCCTCAAATCCCGCCGCTTTTTCCCCGCAAAAAATACAGCCCCCAAACCCTTTCGTGCCGTCGCGGTTGGGACAGCTTCCGGGAAGGTTTATGGGAAGCTTGTATACTTTTTCTTTATATTTTTCCATCAGGTATTTGCTGTGTTTGTAATATACGTCCATATTTTCCCCTCATAAAAAGGACGCAAAACCTTGCGTCCGTTTATTTTTGCTTAAGATTAAATTTTATGGTAAATTTTTTCTGCCCCACAATTTTTACATCCTGGGGTAAATCGGGAACAGCTTCAACTTCTTCTTCTGAAATTGCGGATGCGTCGATTTGCTTTAGCTTTATTTCCTGAAGGTCTTTGACCACGCTGATTGGCCCTTCAATGGTCACGCTTTGCGGGGTGATTTTTGCGATTTCAACATCAAAGTGCGGGTTTTTATCCATATTTATAACGTCGGCAGTAACCTTTACTTCCTTTTGGTAGTTCATATCAATTCTGACGCTGACGTTTTCAAGGTTTTTGCTGATTACTAAGACCTCGTTGCCGCTACCGTCAACGATTTTAACGTTTTTTACAGTATTTATATTGCCGCTGGCGTCCTGCAAATTCACCTCATCGGTTACCGCCATGATGTAATTTGCCATGCTTTCCCCCACCTTAACGGTGACGGTTTTAGGCTCGCACTCAATGGAAGACACCACAAAGCCGTCGGACACTTCCCCGCTAGTTTTTACCTCAATGGGGATTTCCCTTAAAATTATGTCTTCAATCTGGCAGGTTACTGTGTTTAAGGTTTTCTTTATTATTTCCACGTTTGAAACATTGCTTTTGATATTTACGGGCAGTACCGCCTCGCCTTTTTTGTTTATGTTTTGCAAATCCACCGCCGCGGTAAAATCCCTCGGCTCAAGCTTTGCAAGGGACAGCCGCTTGCCGCGCACTTTTACGTCCACGGTTTCCTTTGACAAATCTAAAAGGGACAAGTTTTTATTGTTTAAAACATCCACATTTTGAAGCACAATGGGTATTCCCCTTACCCATATTTCGGAGGCGGGGTTTTCGGTGTAAATGACATAAATCCACAAAATAACGGCCAAAACCAAAGATATAATTTTAGTAAAATTATTATTTATTTTTTCCATTTCAGCTTGTCCCTCCAGACTTTAAGGTGATTTTCCCGGCTTTTCCCGTCTGGCTGGAGCGTTTTTAACAGCGCTTTTTTCAAAGTTTCAGCCGTTAAGTTCCTCGTCATATCCCCGTTTAGGGTAAAGGAGATTTTGCCGCTTTCCTCACTAACTACCACAACCACGGCGTCCGAGCTTTCAGTAATCCCCAAAGCCGCGCGGTGGCGGGTTCCAAGTTCCTTGTTTAAATATTCGTTTTGGGTCAAAGGAAGCAGGCATGCCGCCGCTTTGATTTTGTTTTCCCTGATAATTACCGCCCCGTCGTGAAGGGGGGTGTTAGGGATGAATATATTGATTAAAAGCTCTGCCGAAACCTTTGCCTCCATTTCAATCCCGGTCCTGATTATGTCGCCGATTTTTGTGTCCCTCTCAATTACAATTAAAGCGCCAATCCTTTCTTTTGACATAAAATTGGCGGCTTTAACTATTTCATCTATTACTTCGTCTAAATTTTCGTTTTCCACGTTAAACAAATTTGCAAAGGTGCTTCTCCCCACTTTTTCCAAAGCCCTGCGGAGTTCAGGCTGAAATACTACCAAAATCGCAACTACCCCGACTTGCATAGTGTTTCTCAAAATGAAATTTATGGTGTTAAGCTGCAAAAGGGCGCTTGCCTGTGTGGCCAAAAGCAAAATTATAATCCCTTTCAAAAGCTGTTCCGCCCGGGTTTCCTTAACTAGGGCGGCAAGCTTTATAAACACAAAGGTAACTATCAGTACATCCACAATATCATTTGGCCGCACCATCTTTACAAACTGCATTATTAAGTTGGAAAGAGTGGATAGTATTTCGCCCAAAACAATCACGTACCTTTTTATATTTTGAATAACACAGTTTGAAGAATGCTAAAAGATTTATAAATTTGAGAAAAATTTACAGCACCTAAACAAACTTATACAAGAATATTATACATATTTTTACCCTTTTTGCAAAGAAGTTTTTATAAAATTTAATTAACTTGTTAATATTTTTTGCAATTTCCAGGATACCTCATCAATTTCTTCTTTAGTATTGGAAAAACCAACGCTAAACCGCAAGGTCCCGCTCTTTAGGGTGCCTAGCGCCTCATGGGCTAAAACCGCGCAGTGAAGCCCCGCCCGGGTGCAAATTCCCTCATCCGCAAGGGCGTTTGCGACTTCCACCACGTCTTTGTGGGAAAAATACACGCTCACAACCCCCACCCTGTTTTCTGTGGAGGGGTTTCCCACAATATGGACATTAGGAATTACCGATAAGTTTTCCAAAAGTTTTTTTGTAAGCTCCCTTTCGTGCCCAGAAATTTTTTCGCCATTTTCCAATATATACTTCACTCCCTCGAGCAGCCCCGCAATGCCCACAACATTTTGGGTCCCGTATTCCAAACGGTCGGGCATAAGCTCGGGCATGTAGGCGCTTTCGCTTTCGCTGCCGGTGCCCCCTTCCATTATGGTGTCAAACTCAATCCCCTCTTTTATATAAATCCCGCCCGTCCCGACAGGGCCAAGAAGGCCTTTGTGGCCGGGGAAAACGAGAATATCTATTTCGTCTTTTATGACATCTATGGGAATTATCCCTGCGCTTTGGGCCGCGTCAACCATTGTAATGGCCCCTTTTTTATGGGCAATTTTGCACGCCCGCCTTATATCGTTAACGCTCCCGCAAACGTTGGACACATGATTTATGCACACAAGTTTGGTCGTGGACAATATGCTTTCCTCTAAAGACTCAAAATCAAGATAGCCAAATTTGTCCGCGTTTGCAATTAACACCTCGTTTCCTTCCCTGTAATATTTCATGCTGGGACGGTACACGCTGTTGTGCTCCATATGGGATATGACAAGCCCTTCCCCTTTTAAAATCCCCTTTAACGCCATGTTTATGGCCTCCGTGGTGTTTTTCGTAAAGGCAATCCTGTCGGGGCTTGGGATATTAAAAAGCTGGGCGATTTTTTCCCTGCACTCATACATAACAGAACTTGCGATGATGGCTTCCTTATAGCCCCCTCTTCCTGCGCTCCCGCCCCGGTAAAGCGCCTCACACACTGCTTTATAAACGCTTTTTGGCTTTGGGTGGCTGGTGGCTGCGTTGTCAAGATAAATCATAATACGCCCTCTCTTTCATATACGCGTTTTCCGCCCTGCTGGGTTTCGCGGTATATACCCTTAATTTTTACCCCCAATTCTTCCGCGGCCTGGCGCAATAGTCTTAGCTGCCTTTCCTGAAGCCGTATGCTGTAAGTACACCCTCCTTTTGACAGCTCTTTGGGGGTCTGCAAAATTGTCACCACCTCGCCATGGCTTTGAAAGTACCGTTTTATGCGGTTGACAGTAGTGAGCGAGGAAAATATGGCAATCATAACTTTTCTCCTTTCATAAAAACTTGAGCCACCGGGTAGGAAATAAAAAACTATTTATTCCCTTTATATTATTCGGAAATATGTATAAGTGTGAATTGTTAAATAAACCGTGATTTTCAAAAGGTAGCAAAGTATAGCGAAAAACACTAAAAATATAGTGAAAAATTAATTATTTTTTGTTTTTTTCTTGCAAAATTGTGACAAAAATATTATTATATAATTACATAAAAAGAATGGGGATGTGGATATGGCTATTAAATTCTTACAAGATATGGTGTATCAATTGCGTTCCGCTTTTGGGACGCCTGTCGGCATGATTGATGAATCGGGGATAATCATTTCTTACGACAACACTATTGAAATTGAAAAGCATTTGGATGAAATTATGCATTTATGCGCCGAAAATCACAGGCCTGTTACTTTTATGGGGTACACGTTTTTAGGCTATACCCAAAGGGGGAAGCTTGAATTTATCGCCTTTACAAAAGGCGAAGACGAACAGGCTAAGAAGAATTGCGAAATTTTGGCTGTGTCCATAGGCGGGATTAAACAGTGCTATGACGACAAGTACGACAAGACCAATTTTATAAAAAATGTCATTTTGGATAACATTTTGCCCGGGGATGTTTTAATTAAAAGCAAAGAGCTTCACCTCCCCTTTGAACAGTACAGGGTATGTTTGTTAACCCGCACCGAGCAAAAAGGGGACAACAACGCCTACGAAATTATCCAAAACCTTTTCCCCGACAAAGGCAAGGACTTTGTTATAAACATTGATGAAAACAATGTGGTACTTATAAAAGAAGTCAAGGAAAATATTTCGCCGGAAGAATTAGAAAAAATTGCGCAAAATATTGTTGACACCCTAAACGCCGAAGCCATGATTAAGGTGAATGTGGGAATAGGGTCTGTGGTTGAAAATATCAGGGATTTGGCTAGAAGCTACAAGGAAGCGCAAGTTTCCTTGGAAGTAGGGAAAGTCTTTGATACCGAAAAAGTGATTATAAGATACGGCAACTTGGGTATCGCAAGGCTTATCTACCAGCTTCCCACAACGCTTTGCAATCTTTTCTTAAAAGAAGTCTTCCAAAAAGAGTCCCTTGATTCATTGGATCAGGAAACCATCTACACCATACAAAAATTCTTTGAAAACAACCTAAACGTATCTGAAACCTCAAGACAGCTATATGTCCACAGAAACACTCTTGTGTACAGGCTTGACAAAGTTCAAAAACAAACAGGGCTTGACCTGCGGATTTTTGACCATGCCATCGTGTTTAAGGTTGCCATGATGGTTAAAAAATACCTTGAATCAAACCCCATTAAGATGTAAGGGAGAATTATAGGTGATTTCATTTAAAAATGTTACCAAAATATATGATAACAATGTTGTGGGTTTAGATAATGTTTCATTTACCATACAAAAAGGCGAATTTGTGTTTTTGGTTGGGCAGTCCGGCGCGGGGAAGTCGTCCATCATTAAGCTTTTAATGGCGGAAGAACTCCCCACCGAAGGCGACGTTATTTTTGACGGGAAAATTGTAAACAAATTGTCCAGAAAAGAAATCCCATATTTAAGAAGAAGCATAGGCGTGGTTTTTCAGGATTTCAGGCTGCTTCCCAAAAAGACGGTGTATGAAAACGTGGCCTATGCCATGCTTGTGACGGAGGCTACAAAGCGCCAGATAAGGCGGCAGGTTCCAAATGTTTTGTCCATGGTGGGATTATCCAGAAAAGCCCGGTGCTATCCCAACCAATTGTCGGGCGGGGAACAGCAGAGGGTGGCAATTGCCCGCGCCATTGTAAATAACCCCTCCGTTTTAATCGCGGACGAGCCCACGGGAAATTTGGACAATGAAACCGCCTATGAAATCATGAAAATTTTAGATGATATAAATAAACGCGGGACAACCATTATAATGGCAACACACTCCGACAGGATTGTAAACGATATGAGAAAAAGGGTTATACACTTAGAAAACGGAATTATTTTAAGCGACGAAGAAAAGGGCGTGTATAGAGTTGGCTATCCAGCAT
>JAAYMJ010000087.1 GCA_012521455.1 Clostridiaceae bacterium | reverse complement strand
GGCAAGCTATTAATTGCGGCATGCATTAAGATTTTCGGCATGACCCCTTTCGGCTGGCGGTTTGCGGGAAACCTTTGCGGCATTATTATGGTGCCTGTAATGTTTTTGCTTGGCAAAAAGATATTTAAAAGGACCGGCCTTGCGTATTTGTGCGCATTTTTTACCGCCTTTGACGGGCTTCACTTTACCCAGACAAGGATTGCAACCATTGACTCCTTCCCTGTTTTATTCATCCTTTTGTCCTACTACTTTATGTATGATTTTTATGAAGGTGCGGACAGAAAAAATGTAGTTTTGCCGCTGTTTTTATCAGGCATATTTATCGGGCTTGCGGCAAGCGCGAAATGGATTGGGTTTTACTCGTATTTGGGGCTTTTTGTGCTGTTTGTAATTGGAATGGTAAAGAGGTATTTTGACAATAAAAGCGGGTATTTTAAGTTTGCGGCAAAGATGTTATTCGCAGGGTTTGCCTTCTTTATCCTTATACCCTTTTTAATTTACTTCGCGTCGTTTTTGCCAATCCTTTCCCTTCCACATAACGATTTGTCAAGTTTTATGAATTATCAGACCCATATGTTTTACTACCACAAGGATTTGGTGGCAGAACACCCCTATTCTTCCCCGTGGTGGCAGTGGCCTGTTATGGCAAAGCCTGTGTTTTACTACTCCATGCCGCAGGAATTCAGGCCAGAGGGGCTTGTGTCTTCCATTTCAGGGATTGGAAACCCCTTGATTTGGTGGGCGGCCTTTCCTTCGGTTATATTCTTAATATATTTGCTATTTAAAAAAGCAAAGGACGGGCGGGCATTATTTATAGTAATAGGGTATTTGTCCCAGCTTTTGCCTTGGATGCTGGTACCGCGCCTTACCTTTATGTACCACTATTTTGCAAGTTTTATGTTCTCAATTTTGGCGCTTTCCTATCTTTGCGGCTATATTTCAGAAAGGCAAAAAAACGGAATAAAATTTGTAAATAATTATAAAATTTATGTTATAATATTTTTTGCTATGTATTACCCCGTTATGTCGGGCGCGTTTATTTTTAAAGATTATGTAAGCATTATTCTTTGCGCTTTTTCAACTTGGGGGCTTTATACATAAGGAGGATGTTCATGGTTAAATATTCCGTTGTGGTTCCCTGTTTCAATGAGGAACTTACAATAAGAGAAATTTACAAGCGGCTAAAAAACGTGATGGATACACTGGATGATGAGTACGAAATCATTTTTGTAAACGACGGAAGCCGTGACGACACTGAAAAAATCGCAAAGGAAATTTGCAAAAACGACAAAAACGTAAAACTTGTTTCCTTTTCAAGAAATTTCGGGCACCAGGTGGCAATTTCAGCGGGCATGGATTTAGCAAGCGGACAAGCCATTGTGGTAATTGACGCGGATTTGCAGGACCCTCCCGAAATTATCCCCGAGATGATAAAGCTTTGGAAAAGCGGCTATGACGTGGTATATGGAAAAAGGGTAAAGCGGAAGGGCGAAACTGTATTTAAAAAGGCCACCGCAAAAATTTTTTACCGCCTTTTAAAGCGGCTCACTTCCTTTGATATCCCTGTGGATACGGGGGATTTCAGGCTGATTGACAGAAAAGTCTGCGATATTTTAAAAAGCTTAAAAGAAAAAAACCGCTTTATCCGCGGCCTTGTGAGCTGGACGGGATTTAAGCAGTGCGCGGTGGAATATGTGCGGG
>JAAYMJ010000086.1 GCA_012521455.1 Clostridiaceae bacterium | reverse complement strand
TTATCGCTTCAACCGCAAGCCCTTATAAGTTTAACAGAAGCGTTTTGCAGGCTTTAGGGGAAGAAGACATTGAGGACCAAAACGAATTCATTTTGCTTGAAAAGCTGGCTAAAAAAACCCAGACGAGGGCGCCGAAGGCATTGCAGGAACTTGAAGTGAAGCCTGTCAGGTTTAACCAGGTTATAACTAAAGACCAGATGAAGGAAGTTGTGAAAAACTACCTTTTTAACTCATAAAAAAATCCGCAGCATATGTATAGTTGCTGCGGATTAGTTTTCATTACTCCAAGCTTTCTTTTTTGGTATAAGTTAAACAGTCAGCGGATTTTTGGCTTTCCTTTTTAACCAAAATCTGATCCGCTGTGCAGTAGTGCTGGCTTTGATGGAATAAGCAGTCGGTAACTTCGCATTTAATCCCGTGGATTGGTTCCTGTCTTCTTTTATCCATAAGTTCATCTCCTTTCAAAAATATTGTTTGAATTTTTATGCCCTTTTATACGATAAATAATTGTATATAAGTTTTAGCTAAAATTAACATTTGGGGGAAGAAAATGCCAATTTTTGCGATAAGCGACTTGCACCTGCCCCTTGGGGAAAACAAGCCCATGGACATTTTCGGCGGAAACTGGGAAAACTATGTTGAAAAGCTGAAGGACAGATGGCAACAAAAGGTAGGAAAAGACGATCTTGTCATAATGCCCGGGGATTTTTCATGGGCGATGAATTTACAGGGCGCAAAGCCCGATTTTGAGTTTCTCCACAGCCTGAATGGTATAAAACTTTTGTCTAAAGGCAATCATGATTACTGGTGGGAAACCCTTACAAAACTAAACCGCTTCAGGGAAGAAAATGGTTTTTATGACATACACTTTTTGCACAATACTGCGTATTTATATAAGGACACAGCAGTTGCGGTGTGCCGTGGATGGATAACGCCGCGGGACGAAAACTTCAAAAAAGAGGACGAAATTGTCTACAAGCGGGAAATAATAAGGCTTAAAATGTCCATTGAAAAAGCGAGGGAACTAAACCCCAAAAAAATCATAATTGCCATGCACTATCCCCCCTTTGACGAATTTTACGACATATTTTTGGAAAGCGGCGCGGACTTTTTGGTGTACGGCCACCTTCACGGGGAAGGGGCATGGAAAAACAGGATTGAAACTGAAAAAATTAAGCTGGTTTCAAGCGATTTTTTGAATTTTACACCCCTGTATTTGGCGGAGTAAAAAAAAGTTGAATTTAGGATAGCAAAATGCTATAATTGTTTAAGGTAATTTTGGATATATCTTATATTTTAGGAGGATTTTAATGAGCGTGAAATTGGAAAACATTGAAGAAAACGTAGTGAAACTTACAATAGAGGTAGACAAGGAAGAATTTGAAAAAGCTTTGGAGAAGTCCTACATAAAGAACGTGAAGAACATCACCGTTCCGGGATTCAGAAAAGGGAAAGCTCCAAGGAAGTACATTGAAAAAACCTATGGCGAAGGGATTTTCTATGAAGATGCAATAGATTTCTGCTTGCCTGAAGCATATGAGAAGGCAGTGAAGGAAGCAAACATCATCCCGGTGTCCCGCCCTGAAGTGGACATTGAAAAAATTTCCCGGGAAGAAGGGCTGGTATTTACAGCAAAAGTTACGGTAAAACCTGAAGTGACGGTTGAAAAGTATAAGGGTTTAGAAATTGAAAAAGTCGAATATACTGTTACTGACAAAGACGTTGAAGACGAAATTTTAAGAAAAAGGGAGCAAACCGCAAGATTGGTATCTGTTGAAGACAGGCCCATTGAAAAAGGCGACATTGCGGTTATCGACTTTGAAGGCTTTATTGACGGCACAGCGTTTCCCGGCGGGAAAGGTGAAAATTACAGCTTGGAAATCGGCTCTGAAACCTTTATCCCCGGCTTTGAGGAACAGCTTATTGGAAAATCCAAAGGGGAAGAAGTGGACGTAAATGTAACATTCCCAGAGGATTACCACGCGGAAGACCTAAAGGGTAAAGACGCGGTGTTTAAGGTAAAAGTGCATGAAATAAAGAAAAAGGAACTACCTGAAGCGGATGACGAATTCGCCAAAGACGTAAGCGAATTTGACACATTAGAGGAGCTTAAGGCGGACATCCGCAAAAAGCTTGAAAAGAACGCCGAAAACAGGACAAAGGTTGAAATAGAAAACAGGGTATTTGACAAACTCATCGAAAACGTTAAAGTGAACTTGCCTGACTGCATGGTGGAAGACCAAGTTGACAGAATGGTTCACGAAACCGAGCACAGGCTTCAAAGCCAGGGATTAACATTGGAGCAGTATCTGTCATACATTGGTATGGATATGGAAGCTTTCCGTTCACAATTTAAAGAGCGGGCAAGGCGGGACGTTTTAATTTCCCTTGCTTTGGAAAAAATCGTTGAGATGGAAAACATTGAAGTAACAGAAGAAGATTTGGAAAAAGAATACGAAAAAATCGCACAGGAATACAATCTTGAAGTGGATAAAGTAAGAGAGATTATTTCAGGAAATGTTGAATCCTTAAAGGCTGAGCTTAAGACCACAAAAGCAATTGAACTTCTCACCAGCACAGCCGTTATGAAATAATCCTTATCATTTCAAGATGTAAGGGAGGTTGTGTTATGAACTTGATACCTTATGTTATTGAGCAGACAAACCGCGGTGAAAGGTCTTACGACATATTTTCAAGGCTTTTAAAGGACAGGATTATCTTTTTAGGCGATGAAATCAACGACACCACCGCGTCGTTAGTTGTTGCGCAAATGCTTTTCTTAGAAAGCGAAGACCCGGATAAAGACATTATGCTTTACATCAACAGCCCCGGCGGTTCCATTACTGCCGGCATGGCAATTTATGATACAATGAACTACATCAAATGCGACGTATCCACCATTTGCATCGGCATGGCAGCCAGCATGGGCGCGTTTTTGCTCTCATCCGGGGCAAAAGGCAAGAGGATAGCGCTGCCAAACAGCGAAATCATGATTCACCAGCCGATAGGCGGAGCAAGGGGTCAGGCGACGGATATTAAAATCCACGCTGACTGGATTTTAAGGACAAAGGAAAAAATAAACCGTATTTTAAGCCAAAATACAGGAAAACCTATTGATGTGATTGAAATGGACACCGAAAGGGATTTCTTCATGACAGCGCAGGCTGCCCTTGAATATGGCTTAATTGATAAGATTATAGAAAAAAGATAGTAAAATATCGTTAAAAGGAGGAATAACTTTCTTTTAACTTAGGCCTCAAACGGCCGGAAAGGTACAAATATGGCAAAATTCGATGAAACCAAAAGCGTGAAATGTTCATTTTGCGGGAAAAATCAAGACCAGGTTAGAAGGCTCGTCGCGGGGCCTGGCGTATATATCTGCGACGAGTGTATTGAACTATGCTATGAAATAATTGAAGACGGCATATACGAAAGGGAAACCTTTTACGACAATTTAGAGGTACCCACACCCAAGGAAATAAAAGCGGTGCTCGATGAATATGTAATCGGGCAGGAGCGGGCCAAAAAAAGCTTGGCAGTGGCGGTTTATAACCACTACAAAAGGATAAATTCCCAAGCCGGTGATGACGATGTTGAGCTTCAAAAGAGCAATATTTTGCTTTTAGGCCCGACAGGCTCAGGCAAAACATTGCTTGCGCAGACTTTGGCAAAAATCCTAAACGTTCCTTTTGCGATAGCTGACGCTACCAGTTTGACTGAAGCGGGCTATGTGGGGGAAGACGTTGAAAATATCCTGCTTAGGCTTATTCAGGCGGCAGACTATGATATAAACCGCGCGCAGCAGGGGATTATCTATATTGACGAAATCGACAAAATCGCCAGAAAAAGCGAAAACCCGTCCATAACAAGAGATGTCTCCGGTGAAGGGGTACAGCAGGCCCTTTTAAAAATCCTTGAGGGCACCATTGCTTCCGTTCCGCCCCAGGGCGGAAGGAAACACCCCCATCAGGAGTTCATCCAGATTGACACCACGAATATTCTCTTTATCTGCGGCGGGGCTTTTGACGGGATTGAAAAAATCATAGAAAACAGGAAAGGCAAAAAAACCTTGGGCTTTGGAGGGGAAATAAAGAGCAAAAGCCCTGAAAACTTAGGCAAAGCCCTTCTTGACATTGAGCCCGGGGACTTGTTAAAATACGGCATGATACCCGAATTTGTTGGAAGGCTCCCGGTTATTGTGTCCTTAGACGCATTGGATGAGGACGCGCTAATAAAGATTTTAACCGAGCCGAAAGACGCCCTTTGCAAGCAGTATCAAAGGCTTTTTGAGCTTGACAATGTAAAATTGGAATTTGAGCATGACGCGATTTTGGCAATCGCCCAAAAGGCAATCAAGCGGAATACGGGCGCAAGAGGGCTTAGGGCTATTATGGAAGAAGCCATGACGGAACTTATGTTTCAAATCCCGTCGGATAACACCGTTGAAAAGGTTATTGTGACCAAAGAATTGATAAACGGTGAAGGGGAGGCAATTATTATAAACAACCCAAACCGGAAGCCCATCTCACGGCCCCAGGTTAAGAAAAACAGGATAAAGCGCGAAAGCGCGTCATAGAGGCGGTCAGGCTGACCGCCTTTTTTTTGTGTGATTTTTGCTGTAAACATTGCCATTTTCCCAAAATCACGGTATAATTATAAAAAATTACACTCTTTATGGGAGTAGTTTACCAACACCCCGCGGGTCAGAGTAAGCATTGAGGGGTATTATAATTTAATAAAATAAAGCGAGGGGATTTTATGAAAAAAATTTTATCAATTTTATTATGCTTTGTTATTTGTTTTTCCTTTATTGTTTCTTTGGCTGACATGCCAAAGTATCTGGAAGAATTTGAAAGCGGGGATTTTAAATTTACGTTCCAATTAAAGTTTAATGAAAAACTCCCCGACATTTTGCGCCTTTACCTTGTGGCAAATGATATTGATTTAACTTTGATTGAAAACTTAAGCTTTACCTGTTACGGGACAGCTGAAGTTTATGATAAAAATATTCCGAAGTTAAAGGGCTATGTGAAAGTCCCTAAAGAAGAATTGCAAAAATTTGCGGATTTGCTGGGGGGATATGAAGATTACGCCTCAGGGGATTTAGAATGCTGGATTGATATGGACTTTACCGACCCTGAAAATATTGTCTATAATGTGACAACTAAATTCCCGGGGGAAGAAAAGTACATTTATTATGATTATGCCGGGGATTATGTGGATTTTGACACAGATGAAGTTCCCAAATTCAATAGTAAGATTATTAAATTATATGAAGAATACATGAAGGAATTACAAAAGGTCAAAATAGACGAAACCTACAACGAAAAAAGCGGGGATTATAAATTAGTTGTCCCGAAAGAAAGCGTTTATGACGCGGTGGATATAATTATTGATTATACTTTCAATAATTTTGACTACATATTTGATACATATTTAATGGATATAATTTATTATGATGATAGTTTTGAGTATTATGATACCATTTACCTAAAACCCTCAAGGGTTGAAGTTTTAGCGTACAGGGCAGTAGCCAAGGAATTTGCAGAAATATTCAGGGAAATGGACATTTTCGCTGACGACGCGCTTGTGTATGAAGCAAAACAGGATAAACAAACAGGGGATATTTTTCTTGCCGAGAGCGTAAACTTAAAAACAAATATCTATGATGCCGCAATTGCAACCACCTTTGTAAAAGAAGAAGAAATAAAAACCCTGTTTGGCGAAAATGTTAAAAGGGAAGAATTTGATATTGACCTGACCGTGTATGTTGAATATGAATACAAAAATGTCAATAAAGCAAAGGTTCAATTCCCCCAACTAAACGAAGAAAATTCCATTGATTATTTCAAACAGCAACAGCTGGAATGGGAAGAACTTAATAAACTTTATGAAATCAATGAAAACTTCTTTATTTACGTTGGCCATGAAAGAGTCCTCTTTGACACAACGCCTTTCATTGAAAACGGAACAACCTTTGTGCCAATCAGAAAACTTATGAACGCCCTTGGTGTGGCGGATGAAAATATTTCTTATGAAGACGGCGTTGTTACAATTTTAGGCGAAGATATAGAAATAAAATTAATAATAGGAAGCACTACCGCCTATGTAGACGGTGAGGAAGCAACACTGCTTGCGCCCCCGGTTATAAAAGATGACAGGACCTATGTACCCTTGCGCTTTATTTCTGAAAATTTGGGCTACATAGTTGAATTTGACTCTTTAGAATACTGGAATGGCGAAGTTGCTTATATGATTGGTATACTCAGCCCCGAATCCTATTATGAATATAACGGGGAAGAAGACGAATTTTATGATGAATATGAAAATGATGAAGATTTTTAAGTGATGTTGCATAAAAATGCGGACAATTTGCTTTTGTAAATTGTCCGTTTTAAATTAGCATATTTTTCTAATAATAGTTGTAAATTTAACAAATTAACGGTATAATAATAAAAAAACAATATAAGGGAGATGGGTCAATGAAAAAATTTGCTTCAATCTTGCTTGTCTTTTTGATTTCCTTTTCGTTTTTGACAGCCTTTGCTAAAACGCCGGACTATTTGGAAGGTTTTGATAGTGCGGATTTTAAAATTACATATGAAATAAAAGTTAACAAAATTTCTGATTTTCTATTCGCAGAACTTGCAAAGGAACTAGGTTTTGAGGACAAATCTGCCCTTGACAATTTGAACTTGTCTTTTACTGGAAAAGTGGAAGCCTACGGTGATTTGCCAAAGGCAAAAATGTATGTTAAGGCACCAAAAGAGGAATTGCAAAAAATTATAGGTGCACTAAACCCAACAGCAGAGGCAATCGGCGATTATGAAGTGTGGATTGACCTTGATTTTACCGACTTACAGAACATGGTTTATAAGGTAATACTAAAAACTCCGGATGAAGAAAAATACATTTATTTAGATTTTGCCCAATATTTAAATGTTTCACAACCTGGCATAAATATTGACTTTTCAAAATTAGAGCAAGCCGCTAAAGAAAAGTTAGAACCCATTGTTGAAGGCTATAAAAAGGCCCTTGAAAATGTAAAGACAATTGAGGAATACAACGAAAAAACAGGGGACTACAAATTTGTAGTACCTGCGTCTTCCATATATGAAGCGTTAAATATTTTGGTTGAATACACCTTCACAAACTTTGACAAAATTGTTGGCGCCTACATTGATTATATGAAAGAAATTGACGAGGAAGCAGCAAATTCCCTAAAAGAAGTGTTGCCTTCCAACTTAGAGCTTTTGTCCTATCAGGCGATGGCAAAAATGGTTGTGCAGACTATAAAGGATATGGACATTTTTGCCGATGACGCCCTTGTGATTTCCGCAAGCCAAAACAAAGAAAAAAATGAAGTGTATATGAAGCTTGCGTTAAACATTCAAACCAACCTATATGACGCCCTTGGCAAATCCACTTTAATGAGCGAACAGGAATTGAAAGAGACCTTCCCCATTGACGGGGTTAATGTTAAAAAAGAAGACTTTGACATTGATTTATCAGTATCAATTAATTATGAATTTTCAAACCTAAATGCCGCAAAAGTGGATTTCCCGGTTCTTACAGAACAAAACTCCATTGACTACATCAAAAAAATCGCTGAAGAACAAAGGCTTTATGAAATAAACCAAAACTTCTATATTAATGTAAACGACAAAAGGGTATTGTTTGACACCGCACCATATATCGACAACGGCACCACCTTTGTGCCAATTAGAAAACTCATGAACGCCCTAGGGGTGGCTGACGACAAAATAACATACGATAACGGCGTTGTGCAAATTTATGGCGACAATTTAGAAATCACATTGTTAATTAACAGTACAAAAGCATATGTAAACGGGCAGGAAGTACAGCTTTTATCCGCACCAATTATCAAAGACGACAGGACCTATGTGCCACTTCGCTTTATTTCCGAAAACCTAGGCTTTAAAGTTGAATTTGACTCATTCGGTGAAGGGGAATACAAATTTTACTTCATTAACATTTACAGTGAAGACTACTACAATGAATACTACAATTTTGAATATGACGATATTACAGATGAAGTAAATGACGCTGCATAATAAATATAAAAAACACAAAAAGGTACAGTTTGCTTTTTGCAAATGCACCTTTTTTAGTAGGAAACGGGGGATGAATATGAAAGTGGCAATTATCGGGGGCGTTGCGGGGGGCGCCACCTGCGCCGCCCATTTAAGAAGGCTTGACGAGTTTTGCCAGATAACCATATATGAAAAAGGGGATTATATCTCCTTTGCCAACTGCGGGCTTCCCTATTATTTAAGCGGGGAAATCAGCGACAAAAGATATTTAATCCTGCAAACCCCGGCCTCGTTTAAAGCAAGGTTTAATGTGGACGTAAGGCTAAAGTGCGAAGTTTTAAAAATTGACACGGATAAAAAGGAATTAAAAATCAGGGATTTGGCCTCAAACGCCGAATTTTCCGACACCTACGACAAACTGGTAATTGCGACAGGCGGAAAACTAATTGCGCCAAACATCCCGGGGATTGAATTCGCAGTACCTTTGCGCACTATAAATGACGCGGAAAAAATCAAGGAAGAACTAAAGACTAAAAAAAGCGCCGCAATAATCGGGGGCGGGTACATCGGCCTTGAGGCGGCGGAAAATATTAAAAAGGCAGGCTGTGATGTAACCATAATCGAAGGCACAAGCCAAGTGATGAATTCGCTTGATTACGACATGGCCCAAATTGTAAAACACACTCTTTTAAAAAACGGGGTAAATTTGTACCTTGACACCTTTGTGGAAGGGATAAAAAAAGCGGAGAACGGGTATGAACTTGCCCTTTCAAACGGTGAAATGATAAAAGCGGGCTTTGTGGTACTCGCGACAGGAATACGCCCCGATAACAAACTCGCCAAAGACGCCGGCATAAAGCTGGGGGATACAGGCGGCATATTAGTAAATGAAAGTATGCAAACTTCCCATAAAGATATCTACGCCGTGGGGGACGCGGTGGAAGTGGAAGATATAGTTTTGGGCACAAAGACTTTAATACCATTAGCGGGCCTTGCAAATAAGCAGGGCGTCATTGCGGCGGACAATATCTGCGGGATAAATAACACCTTCAAAGGCGCACAGGGAAGCTCAATAATAAGGCTGTTTGATAAGACAATTGCCCAGACGGGGAAAAATGAAAAACAGCTAAAAGGCATAAAATACCACAAAATTCACATTGACCCCTTTTCCAATGCAACATATTTCCCCGGCGCAAAACAAATGATATTAAAGGTGATTTTTGATGATGACGGCACAATTTTAGGCAGCCAAATCATCGGGGAGGCGGGCGTGGACAAACGCTGCGACATAATGAGCGTGGCAATCAGGCAAAAGATGAAAATTTCTGATTTAAAAGACTTGGAACTATGCTACTCCCCGCCCTACGGCTCAGCTAAAGACCCAATTAATATGGCGGGCTATGTGGGGGAAAACTTGCTTACGGGAAAGGCAAAGTTTTTCTATGTGGAAGATATAGATAACTTAATCAGACAAAAAGCGTTCATACTTGACGTGAGAACCCCCTATGAGTATAACATGGGGCATATAGAAGGCGCGGTTAATATTGAAGTGGACAAATTGAGGGACAATTTGCACCTTCTTCCCAGGGACAAAGATATTTACCTATATTGCCAAGTGGGGGTAAGGGGCCATGTGGCGGCAATGATATTAAAAAACCACGGGTTTTCGGTGTATAACCTCTCGGGCGGCATGAAGGCATACCTTGAAATGACGAGGAAAATCTAAATGGAACATGGGTTGCCAGGACAGGCCATGAAATATAAGATATTGAAACAGTGACCGCAAGCCTAAGGTTAAGGCAGGCTTTAATTTTGATAAAAAGCCTCCTGTTTTAGGAGGCCTTTTATTGCCGCGAAAAAAGCGCCAAGTCCGCGTACATAAATAGCAAAAAAGCGCAGGCAAAAGCCTGCGCTTATGGACTTATATGGGCTTATTTTGAAATATCCAAAATCTTAAATTTTAATTCGGAGCCGGAAGGAACGCTCACGGTTACCTCGTCGTTTACCTTGTACCCAAGCAGCGCTTTTCCCACAGGGGATTCGTTGGAAATTTTGTTGTTAAGGGGGTCTGCCTCAAGGGAGCCAACGATAGTATAAGTTACTTCTTCATTATAAGTAAGGTCCAAAAGTAAAACTTTAGAACCGATGCTCACAATGGTAGTATCAATATCATCCTGATCAATAATTCTTGCGTTTTTTAGGGTATTTTCAATTTCTAAAATCCTGTTTTCAACTTCTGCCTGTTCATTCTTTGCCTCATCATATTCGCTGTTTTCCGATAGGTCGCCAAAGGAAAGAGCCTGCTTGATTTTTTCAGCAACATCTTTTCTGGTTTTGGTCTTTAAAATTTCAAGCTCTTCCTGTAGGGCCTTCAACCTCTCATGGCTAATTAGTATTTCTTTAGGCAATTTAATTCACTCCCTCTGTGTTACATGATGATAAAAAAAAACAAACCTACTTTAAATATATATTTGCAAATCCACAAATTTGCTAATGTATTTTAAAGTTTTTTTGTTGATTTTCTTCATATTCATATATTATAAT